>CANPNQ010000292.1 GCA_947575425.1 uncultured Erysipelotrichaceae bacterium | reverse complement strand
ATTGTCTGTACACAACTGTTTTTTTATCCTTTTCTATGAAATTTGTACCATTCTCCATCCCAATGCGAATAGGTAATCATTATTTTTCTTTTTATTATTTCCCTTTTTCATATTCCTCTTTATCAATTCGATACAAATAATGGGGCATATCCACGTCACGATAATGCTTTACCCATTGATCTACTACACACATTCCATTACGCAGTGCTACCTTTTGCGAAGGGATATTGGTATCGCGAATGATGGAATGAACCTTTTCGGCACCCAGCTTCTCAAACGCAAACGCCTTACACGCCTGTGCCGCCTCAATCGCCAATCCCTTATGCCATTGATCCCTGCGAAACAGATAGCCGATCTCCAATACCTCTTGATCTTTCCATGGCTGAAGGGTCAAACCGCACTGTCCGATCATTTCCTGTGTTTCCTTACTTACGACCGCCCAAAAGCCAAAGGCATGATCATAATCACGATAACGCTGTAATTGACGCTTTAGCCACTGCTCCACCTCCTCATCTGAAAAGGCACCATGATAATAATACATGGTAGTTTCATCCTGCAAGATATCTGCCAAGGCTTCCTTATCCTCTCTGCATAATTCTCGCAAATACAATCGCTTTGTTTCCAATATCATACGAACATCTCCCTAACTTATTACGAATTTGTATCAAATGCTAAACTCCAACCGACCGTCATCCACGATCAAGCAGGATGATGCAACCGTTCCAGCCACTTTCCACATCGCTCTACCAATGCATCACCATCATATGTCTCATCAAAACAAAACATCTCTAATTGATATTGTTTACACAGTTCCATAGATCGCTGATTCTCCGCTATCCATGCAGTACCATCAAAATCGCCGCTGAATTTGCGTTTCTCGATGATGTTCTCATATGCGAGGATATCCGCCTGATGCTTTTTGATATAACCTTCACTCATCGTCAGGCACAAATAGTGGATAGCGGCTCTTTCTTCCTCGCTGAAATCCTTTTGCCAATCAAAAGGGATATAACAGCCTTCTATGATTAGATTTTGTTCATTTTCAAGATTCGTCTTGATGATCTCTTTGAGGATCGGCCATAGATAGTCACATAGCGCTTCATCCTGTGAAGGTGTCAGTTTCGTATATTGACTGCGTATCAATCCCATCTTCAAATGATCTATGGATAAATACGGGATATGGTATCGCTCCAATAAACGCTGTGCCAATGCCGTTTTTCCCGTATGGGTACTGCCTGCGATTAATAAAATCATATTCATCTCTCCTCTGCTTTTCCTTCTTATGCGCTAGGATGAAAAACACGCTGGCGCTATTTTCCCACAATACAAAAGCATCTCACCCAACAGAAAACAATCCGGCTTACCGATCGCCAACAGTTTTAATGTTTTCGTTGTCATCTCATCTGCCATAGCCAGCTTATGATACGTATAATATACAAGATCCCTCATGGAGAAATCCTTGATAAACTCCATGATCTGTGCCGGTGTTTTCTTTTGATCAAATAATTTATCGTAGCTTGGTGTATAGGTTTCCACACACTCTAACAATATACGTAAAAATGCAAAAAAAGAATATATCTGTTCATCATTTATATCAAAGACAAAGGCACATAGCTCCAATATTCGCAAATAAGGATGATCATAGTCCGCATATTCCTGCATAGAGGAGGAGAGCTGTCTAGCCAATAAGGAATGATAAAGATCCGAGATTCGCTGATGGCGAAACGGGATGGAAAAGCCTTCATGAAAGGCTTGAAATCCTTCCTCCCAACGATCAATGTGCTTACGATCCTTTTTGGGGAAGGTATAAATATAGCCAAGCTGATGCCCCAGCTTCTTCATCGCATCCAGATAGCCCAAACGCATATTGCGCTGGATGCGCTGATGATCAAATAAGAGAAAACTGCCCAGCGTTACATAAGGTTCAATGTAACATACATCGCTTTGCGGCTGCCATACCTTTTTGGTTCCGACACTTTTCAGATCCACCGCAATGATCTGATCGGCGCCAAGCGAACGCGCCAGCTGAATCGGCACATTGTCATAATAGCCGCCATCAATGTAGTTTTCACCTCTGATCTTGCGCATCGGAAAGGCCGGAAAGCATGCGGCAGATGCCAGCAGGGCATCTCTTGGATCGATCGAACAGCGCATCTCTCCTTTGGTAAAAGCATGGGGCTGCATCCGGCTTACGTTGACGCTCATACAGGCAAAATCCACCTTGGATGAAAAAAAGCGCTTTTCATCAAAGAGATGATCGACCATTTCCTCAAAGGGAGTGATATCTGCGCCTTTATGCTCCATATAACTTTGCACAATCGTTTTATATTTGCCCTTTTGTGACATCAATAGCTCCATATCAAAATCCAGATTGATCCCGTTTGCGATCACATCCTCCACGCGCATCTGATCCCACAGCTGATAGCATTCCTCATATTGATCCTGTACAATCATGGCACCGATCATCGCACCGATCGAAGTGCCGCACACCAAATCAAAGGTGATATTACATTCC
>CANPNQ010000291.1 GCA_947575425.1 uncultured Erysipelotrichaceae bacterium | reverse complement strand
TATCAAAGATATGGCGAAGCTGATCGGGATCATGATCATTTCATGTTGCGCAGTGTTTGTCTGTACGCTGTTTTTAAACTATCAGATGGATCTCATGGAATTGGAGCCATTGATTGTCGAAGAAGCGGCCATCGCTATGGTTCAGGCACAACTTTCCATGGGAAAGATCATTGTAATCGTTACCGGCGCCTGTCTTGTGGTAACTTCGATGATCCTGTTATTGTTTTATATCAAGAATTACATTGATTCCCATAGCAGGCAATTAGGTGTTTTAAAGGCATTGGGATATCATGAGCTAGCCATTGCCAAGCATTTCTGGTGTTTTGGCATCAGCGTGTTCCTCGGATGTCTGATCGGATATTTGTTGGCTTATCTGTATTTCCCTACGTTTTATGAAGCACAAAACGAACAGGGTCTATTTCCTTCATTCAGCGCATCGTTTCATCCGCTGTTGGCATTTGTGATCATCGCTGTTCCCACCTTTGTATTCGTTCTTCTCTCCATTCTTTATGCATACACAATACTCAAGCATCCGGTATTGGATCTGTTAAATGAAAAGGTGGAAGCCAAGAACAAGCCATACAAAGATCACTCCAAGCAGCGTCCCTTTTTAAAGGAGCTCTCCA
This sequence comes from uncultured Erysipelotrichaceae bacterium, assembly GCA_947575425.1. Lineage (GTDB taxonomy): Bacteria > Bacillota_I > Bacilli_A > Erysipelotrichales > Erysipelotrichaceae > C-19. The sequence continues at coordinate 1,891 of CANPNQ010000291.1, read as the reverse complement.
AGGCAACCCTGCAAAACAAGCGCATCCTTACCTTCTTTGTGACATTTTCCGCCTTTTGCTTTTCCGCTATGGTACAGATGTCGCTTTCCATGGTTGATCTGGCAAGTGAGACCTTTGCCTTTATGATGGTAAGCATCGGCTTGATCCTTGCGTTTATGACGCTACTTCTCTCTCTTTCCGCTTGTATCAAGGGCAATACCAAAACGATCGCAATGATGCGGGTACTCGGTTACGATTACAAGGACTGCGCGCATGCCATTTTACATCCTTATCGCCCGTTTTCCTATCTCGGTTTTGCGATTGGGACAATCTATCAATATGCGCTGTTAAAACTCGTCATGTGCTTTGTGTTTGAGGATGTGGAACATATGCCTGTTTACCACTTCAACACTCAGGCATTTTGTATCACCTTGCTTTGCTTTGTGATCGTCTATGAGCTGATCATGGTAATCTATTCCATGCGCATTCAGCATCTGTCTCTCAAAAGTATTATGCTGGAATAACAATGCGTTGTTCGATTTCAAAAGCATCCCTATTACTTTCTTTTTAGCGTCCCATGCTTATTTTCCGTTCATTTTGCTTCTCGTCATTTTCTTTTTCAGGATGTACATTGCCTATTTCGTCAATGCTTTTCATCGCGTTATCCCATCCACTGTTCAGACATTTCATTCGTTTCATAATAGCGAACGAACTTTTCTTTTAAACTTCCATCCCATTCAACAGGAATTGATAGGATTCCTCGTCCATGCTCAATCAAAATTTTGTTGGCAATTAAAGTTGCCCTTCATTTATTTCCATCTTTGCATATCTGTTTTCTCATCATCCAGAGCAGGATTGTAATCGCTCTTTCTGTATCGTTTGGTATTTTCAAATGTTCATGAAGCGCAGCATGTAAGTTCTCTGGAGTGGGTGTTTCCACTCGCCATGATGTACCACTGAGGAAAACACGATCCGTTCTACTTTCCCCTAAATCATAATAAGACAAGTCTCCTTTTGCAATCAATTCATGAAGATTTTCCATATAACCTAAATCAAGTGGTTTTGAAATATTCTCTAACATATATTGCAAGCCATCTCGCAAACAACAAACCTTGCTGATTTGAGAAGGCTTCGGCTTTTCTACATTGACATCGTTCAAAATATCATTCGTTTCTGCGAAGGTAACGGCGATTCCTTCTAAATTTGCACTCTTATAAACAGAATCTACTCATACGCTTCTAGCACTTGAAATGTTGTCTTCTAATTTCATTTTATACTTATCCATCATGGGAGTCACCCCTCTCTTATATGAATCTATTATATCAAGTATTTATCATATTGTATGCAATATGTTTCGAGCGAACAGACCGTGTATTCGGCACTCGGAAACGATTACATCGCTTCTTTCTTCACGATGAAACATGCAATATAGCAGCTGCTTTATTTCCAGCCTTATCGGCTTCTATATCAGTGATTGCTTGATCCCTTTTATGGAAATTTTACCTAAGGATATCCCCCATATAGGCATACGGATCAAAATGGATCATAATACATATGATCTGACACAAGGCATTGCCGGATGATTGAGCCATCGCAGCTCGCAAGCAATCATTATAAAGAATCACAGAATCAATCCACTCATTTAAGGATTATTTAATAATTGTTATGGGAAAATGAGCCTACAAACAGAAAGGAGCGTTTTCATGTATTTACGTATCTTAAAAAAAGATCTGACACGCAAACGGACGATGAATCTCATCCTGTTCATCTTCATTACCCTTGCGACAATGTTCATTTCCGGAAGTGTAAATAATATCATGACTGTTACCACAGCTCTGGATCGATACTTTGATATGGCAGGAATGAGTGATTATTACTTCTGCATCCGCAATCTTGGAAATGAGCGACAGGA
>CANPNQ010000290.1 GCA_947575425.1 uncultured Erysipelotrichaceae bacterium | reverse complement strand
CCTTATGCTCATGAAGCTTTAAGGACAGCTGAAGCTTTCGCTGTATGACGCCTATGTCGCAATATTCCTCACTCAATCCATCACACAGCTCATACAGTTTTCGCAACATATGCCCACTGACATACGGAGTGCGAGAAATAGAGCGATCCTCTACCTCCTCCATTGTATAATCCTTTAAAAAATGCAGGATTCTTTGGCTGTCCTCGTCAAAAGCATCCATATCATGAACAAAATCCAATTCCTTGCCATAACGGAACCACTTCTTTTCCCTTACATCATTTATTAGCTGAAAGACGTTTTTCACAATATAACTTCGTTTACGAGCGATCTTCAATTGAAAATAAATTCCATAGGTATAGGTATAAACAGTGCTGTGATCATAACACAGCTGTAAGCGTATGGTACCACTGTGATCTACACTCATGGAGCGAATCAGCTTTTCCTTCTCTGCCTCGATCAGCTGATTTGTCACATGAAGTCTGGATCTTTGGATGCTACGCTTTTCTTCTTCCTCTAAGCGCTTGCGCTCCTCACGATAGCGGCGGATGCGTTCCTCCCGCTGCTTCATGCGATCTATCTCATACGCATCCATCTCTGCCTTTGTCAATAAGGTAGCATGCTGCTGGCTATGCTCATCGCTTTTATACAGATAAGGAAATTCCTGCGGATCAATTTGTTTGATTTTCATCATCATGGCGCCGATATGCGCACAGGCGCTATCTTCCCTGCAATAAGGACAATCACACTCAAAGCGTTTTATGCTTCCGTTTTCACTGATATGCATGTGACATTCATTCTCATAGTTATTTGTATTAACCAGCGCACTCGCATAATATCCGACATGATTGGATAATTCACTTATGCGCAGCTCCACTACTGCATCACTTTGAAAATAATACACAGAAAGACTGTAATTGTGTGATGAGTGAACGGCTTGTTTGATTTCATCATTGGTAAAACGCATAGATTCACCTACTTATCCTAATGTCATTATTTTACCATAGGCTGCATTCTTAGGGAAAGCGTTTGTTTTCATCATGATAATAAAGCGCAAATGTATAAAACAAGCGCCTTGACTCACAATAGGAAAGAAGCTCCCTGAAATATGTATTTCCTTATCGCTGGGTTCCTAGTGATACCGATGTGTGCCTTGTGCATATAGTAGAGTAGAGAATGAAAGGATGTGGTTTGATGATGACCCGCTTTGATATTTACATCAGAAAAATGCTTTTGGATTCGCTGTCTCTCTCCTATCTGGAACTAACACCGCAGCAGGAAGTTGTCTTGAATGCCATGATTGATGAGACTTATGCCAATGAAGCATTGATGAGCATGAATGTGGAACAGCGTGTTGCCCATGTGGTAAAACAGTATCAAAACCGTATATACTCCCTCTCTTAGAATGCTTGTTTATAGCATGAATCAGTAAAGAGATTCACATTGCCATGATTGCAAATCAAGATAATAAGATAAGTGTCTTATTCTTTCCATTGCTAGGGAAATATAGATGGAAAGCCCCTTCCAAGAAAGCAATCATCTGATAAGGAGTGTAAAGTGTTGACATGGATTATTTCTGATTTTTTTCAAGGCACTCATTGATAATCAACTTTTGCGCTCTGTCCTTACAGGCTTTATCAGTGTTTTTATGAAATGTACTTTGACAGTATAAGGGTATTTCCCAACTTCCACTTGAAACGGTGGAGGGTTGCTCGTTTTTGGATTCTGCCATGTTTTCTGTTCCTTTACATAAAAATAGAGCGCATAGACTGGTTTCTATACGCTCTGACGCTGTGTTGTATTACTGATCCAGTATGTGATTGTGGTAATGGTTGTTTCGAAAAATGGGAATTTGAAACACAATTACATGCCAACAATTTTTCTAACTGTATTCGCCGTTCTTATCGTCAATTTACTGCCGATATTTGCGCTTGCTGTTTTAGACCACCAGTTTGTTTTTTGATAATCTTTCCGGCTGAAAGACCAGAATACAGCTTCTTTGTATTCCGCAATCTTTTCCAATCCCTCTTTGGGCTCTCCGATTTCGTTATATACATCTTTGAATGTAGCGGGTCGCAGGATGAAGATTAGATTGTCATAAATCTCCTTGCTTTCATCTCCCCACCAGTCGGGCGCATGATATAAAATGTCCTCAAGTTCTTCCTTTGATATGACAAAAACAGGAATATCTAAACTAAATAAATTTTTCATCATTTCCTCAATTCGGCTTGTCGTTTTGATTGTATCGGCTTCATTACTTGAAAAAATCACATTACCGCTATTCAAATAGGTTTTGACCTCTGCATAATCAAGTCTTTCAAAGCCCTGTTTTAATTCTGCCATTGGCACTTTGTTTTTGCCACTTATATTGATACCTCGCAAAAAAGCAATATATCTTTTCATCTATACTGATACCTCCACGCAAATTCCGATTTTCCAGTATGTCAAACTGGAATTTATCTTTTTATATAGATTAAATCCGTCATACCATTATACGATTGTGTTTTGAGCAGCTTTAACTTAATTTCATGGTCAG
>CANPNQ010000289.1 GCA_947575425.1 uncultured Erysipelotrichaceae bacterium | reverse complement strand
GTTATGGTAGAGAGTGTTTTTTTGAGTGGGGAAAGAAGCATTCAGGATTGTGTGAAGGAATATCTGTTGCATATCAAGGAACAGGGATAATTATGAAACAGGATATGTTGAGGAGCGATTATGGCAAGAATCAGAAACAAGGCTTTTACAGATAAGACAGGCGCCTTATGCTGGAAGGTTGGTCTTTACATTCGCCTGTCACGTGAAGATGGAAATGATGTCAGTGTATCAATCGAGAATCAAAAGGTGGAGCTACAAGCATTTCTTGCATGCTTTGATGAACCTTATGAATTGATTGATTATTATATTGATGATGGATTCAGCGGTACGAACAGCAACCGCATGAATTTCCAACGCCTCCTTCAGGATATCCGTTTACAAAAAGTAACCTGCGTGATTGTTCGTGATCCTTCCCGTCTTAGCCGCAATTATTGGGAAGCGGGTATGTATATGGAACAGTTGTTTGTTCAGCACAACGTCCGATTTATTTCGCTGCTGCTTCCCCCTCTTGACAGCTATAAGAATCCGGAGGCGATGAACTCGATCGCCGTTCCTATCCAAAATGTGATCAACGATGATTTTTGCCGGCAGACTTCAGCAAAGATTCGGGGAGTATTTCAGATGAAGCGTGCACATGGTGAATTTATCGGTGCATTTGCTCCCTATGGATATGCAAAGGATCAGGAAAATAAAAATCGCTTGGTCATTGATCCGATGGCGGCTCAGATTGTGCGTGAAATATTTCGTTGGTTTGTCTATCAGGGAATGAGCAAACGGGGAATTACCATTCGTCTCAATGAACTGGGGATTCCCAATCCAACCAAATATAAACAGCGAAGCGGCTTGAAATTTCAGTGCCGACAAAAAGACAATGATGGTCTTTGGAGTCCCAAAACGGTCTCTTTTATCCTTGCCAATGAGGTGTATGTCGGTAATATGGTGCAGGGCAGGCAGCGAATCAAATCATATAAGGTACACGAAACCATCAATGTTCCTGCCAAAGAGTGGGTTGTGGTGGAGAATACGCATGAGGCAATTATAGATCAGCATACGTTTGCCATGGCACAAAGATTACAGCAGATGGACACAAGAACTGCGCCGAATCATCGGGAACTGCATCTGTTTGCAGGTTTTTTGAAATGTGCGGACTGCGGTAAGGGGATGCGCAGAAGCAAGGGAAAGAATCACGTATACTATTGCTGCTTGACAAATCGCAATAAATCACCGCATGCCTGTACGAGGCACAGCATGCGTGAGGACTTGCTGGAAGCGGTTGTTTTAAAAATGCTGCAGTTTCAAATTGCACGGATTCAAGATTGGGCAAAGGTGATAGAGCAGATAAATGTAGAAAGCGTCAATGCTCGTATGTGCGATCTATGGAGTAGCATGCTGCACTCCAAGAACAGAGAATGGATTACTTTGCAGGCAGTGAGGGATGATCTGTATATCGATTGGAAAAGCAACGCATTGACGAAAGAGGAATATGAGCGAATGAAAAGCAATTTTGCCCAAAAGGCTGCGAATTTGGAAACAGAAATTGAAGCAATCAAAGCAAAAATAATGGAGGAGAATCATAACAAAAGAAGCAGCGCTGTATTTGAAGAATTTCAAAAGCACGGGAATATCTCTAGGCTGGATCGCTTCCTATTGGTATGTATGATCGAGCGGATTTTCATTCACGAGGACAATCGCATCACTATTTTGTTTCGCTATAAAGATCCTTTTTTGCAATATAGGACGTAGTGCTTTTGTGCTGCGGTGTTTTCTTTTGCGAAGCTGCGCTCTTTTTTTGTTGCTTCCACAGCGATAGAAGGGGTTCGGAAAACGGGCTTGTAAGGGGCAGGCAGGCTTTTTTTTGGAAGCGGGTGTTGCATAAATGCATGGAGCTACTGGTCCTGCGGGGGTAACCGGCTTACAGGGTATTCAGGGTCCTACCGGACCGCAGGGTATCCAAGGTGTTCCGGGTGCTGATGGTCCGATCGGACCTACTGGTCCGCAAGGCTTACCGGGCGTGACCGGTGCAACTGGCGCAACTGGCGCGACTGGCGCAAGCGGTGCGACCGGACCTGCCAATGGTCTGAATGCATATGGAGGCATGTACAGTGATACGCCGCAGACCATTTCCATTCCAATCGCAAGCTTTGCGGTTGTACCGATGCCCACAGCAATGCCTGCTTCCAATGTTACCAACGGTGCGAACAATTTAACCGTTGCGCAGGCTGGCACTTATGAGATCAATTACAACTTAAATGCCACTGCAAACTTGGGTGTCGGGGTTACGGTTGCGGTTCGCAACAATGGGGTCAATATTCCATCCACAGTGATCAGTCGTACTTTATCCGCAGGGGTTGGAAGTATCTATCAGGGCAGTACGATCGTCACCTTGGCTGCCGGCAGTGTATTGGATTTGGCCATCAGTGCGCTTGTAGCGCTGTCCTTGACTTTGGGTGGCGGCGTCAACGCATCCCTGAGTGTGAAAAAACTGAACGCATAACAGAAAGTCAGTGAGAAGAAAAGAAGCGGATATCGAGGA
>CANPNQ010000288.1 GCA_947575425.1 uncultured Erysipelotrichaceae bacterium | reverse complement strand
CTCGGTATCGTATCCATCATTGGTGATCTTAGCAGTGAGATACAAGGCAATTATTATCCGGGGGATCATACAGGTGGTGCATTGACAGGAGATCATACCAATATCATGCTACATGTGAGTGTAATGTGTTTCTCCATCGCAATCCTGTATTACTTGAGGTTCAAAGGAAAAAGAATCACAAAAAGATGAAAAAGGTCATGCAATCGCATGACCTTTTATATCCATCGTACCTATTGACAGATGGCTGGAATATGCTTATTATTAGGAACATAAGAGGCGCTGCAATGGGCAGACATAAAACTTTAAATACCGCATTGGAAATACGGGAAACGACGAGAGTACAGATTAAACTGGTAGGGCTTCAAAGAAGTCCTTCATCGTGTTGATGGCAGAGAGGGAGTACATTAGCCCTTTGTGCTTCGAAAAGCTTCCTTCCAAGGATGAGCAATGGAATTCCAGCGCATGGAATTTAGCATTGTGCCGTCATATGCAAATGAGTATTTACGTAGCCACGCTTTTATACTGACCAAGTAAGTAAGGAGACAATTTATGAGCGAATATACAGAAAAACAAAACCAAAATATGGAGGAATTGATGGAGCACTTCAATGGAAACTCTCAATACCTTCAAAGCAATGATATGAAGGTAATAGAGCTTTGGGAAGGACATGCACGAGTGGAAATGCTCATTGATGAACAGATTCTCAATGTACATGGCTTTGTTCATGGCGGAGCGCTGTTTTCTTTGGCTGATACAGCGGCGGGAGCAGCCAGCTTTGCGAGTGGGAGAGACAGTGTAACCTTGAACGGTTGTATTCATTACATGAAACCGGGAAAGGGCGGGAAGCTGATCGGCGTGGCAAGTGAAATATCACGAGGAAGAACGACAGGTGTGTATGAGGTGTTTATCTACAATGATGCCTCCACTCTATTATCACATGCCACGTTTACCATGTTTTTTCTGGATCAGGATCGCTATCGCTAAAAATATATATTTTCTTTCTTTGGCAGACCACATACAAGCATATGATTGCCGATATCACGTCCACTCATACATAAGGAAGCCTCTATCATTTATCTATATCATAACGATGGATCGCTAAAAAACCTTTGTCTAACGATCAGACAAAGGTTTTTCTTACTGATTTTATCCCAATCAGCGACTATTTGTTCATTGCTTCCGCAACCGCAACCGCCACTGCTACAGAGGCACCGACCATCGGGTTATTCCCCATGCCGATCAGACCCATCATCTCTACATGTGCAGGTACGGAGGAGGATCCTGCAAACTGTGCATCGGAATGCATTCTGCCCATGGTATCTGTCATACCATAAGAGGCAGGACCTGCCGCCATGTTATCCGGGTGCAGGGTACGTCCTGTACCGCCGCCGGATGCCACGGAGAAATACTTCTTGCCCAATTCTGTGCATTCTTTCTTATAAGTGCCGGCAACTGGATGCTGGAAGCGTGTAGGATTGGTGGAGTTACCCGTGATGGAAACATCCACACCCTCATGATGCATGATCGCAACACCTTCACGCACATCATCAGCGCCATAACAGTTAACTGCCGCTCTTTCTCCATCGGAATATGCAGTCTTGGACACAACCTTCAGTTCACCGCTGAAATAGTCAAATTCTGTTTCTACGTGTGTGAAACCGTTGATACGGGAAATGATCTTTGCCGCATCCTTTCCCAAACCGTTTAGAATGACACGAAGCGGTTCTTTTCTTGCCTTGTTTGCATTGCGGGCGATGCCGATCGCACCCTCTGCTGCCGCAAAACTCTCATGACCTGCCAAGAAAGCAAAGCATTTGGTTTCATCATTTAACAGCATGGCTGCCAAATTACCGTGTCCCAAGCCAACCTTGCGATCATCTGCGACACTGCCCGGAATACAGAATGCCTGTAAGCCCTCTCCCAAGGATTTTGCTACATCATAGGCTGTCTTATCTCCTTTTTTGATGGCGATGGCAGCACCTACGATATATGCCCAGCAAGCATTCTCGAAGCAGATTGGCTGAATGCCCTTTACGATGTTATAGACATCCACACCGGCATCATCACAAAGCTGCTTCGCTTCCTCCACGGAGGAAATTCCATAACTGTTTAATACTTGATTGATCTTATCAATACGTCTTTCATAACCTTCAAATAATGACATTGCTTTCTTCCTCCTATTCGTGACGCGGATCGATATAGGTTACGCCATCTGCGTAACGACCGTATGTTTTCTTGGCACCTTCCAAAGCCGCAGCTGCATCTGTTCCTTTCTTCACTGCGTCCATGAACAGGCCCATGTTAATGTACTCATAACCGATGATCTCATTGTTCTTATCCAATGCCAGCTTTGTGATATAGCCTTCTGCCAGCTCCAAATAACGAGGACCTTTTACCTTAGTGGAATATACGGTACCTACCTGAGAGCGGGTTCCCTTACCGAGATCCTCCAAACCTGCGCCGATCGGCAAACCGTTTTCTGAGAATGCGGACTGTGTACGACCATAAACGATCTGTAAGAACAGCTCTCTCATCGCTGTG
>CANPNQ010000287.1 GCA_947575425.1 uncultured Erysipelotrichaceae bacterium | reverse complement strand
TCTGCATGGCACATGTTTCCTCTTTGTATATCACCTTCTTGCAGGAAAGCGCCATGATCACCTTGGCAAGCTGGCTGTTAAGCATTCTTGTGATCTATCGCCACCGTGCCAATATAAAGCGAATCATCGCACAGGAAGAAAGCAAAATCACTTGGCTGTAACATTAACGGATGCTTCGTCATCCTTTTTTTTCTTCCCTTCTACTCCCTATTTTTTATCTTTTGCTCATCCTCACTTTATTTCTGTTATTTTTTTCATCTTCTCTTTTTATCCTCTATATAATGTCAATGGACAATTTATCTTCTTCCTATTCTCTTTTTTGTGCCTTTTTCTCGCATTTCTTATGTTCATTCGATTGTTTTATCGCTATCTCCCTTCGCCTCAAACAGCGTTTTTTTCTTCCCTCCCTCTTGAATATGGTATTGTAGGCGGCGCAGCTGCTTATTCATCTGCTTGGCATTCGCCTTTAACATATAATAGTCTCCTAATCCGACCAGCACATAAATCACGACGACGGAGCACATGATGGCAAGCACAGTCTTAACGTTGAGCCATGCGCCCCCAAAATAAGATAGCATCAATACCACCGTAAGGATCAATCCTAATTCCATCACTTTACGTATCATCAATTCCTTGATTGACAATTCATAGGAAGAATAAGTCACCAATGTAGGCAGCGTACAGAAAAACGCATATACGGAAGGCATCAAAAACGCTCCATAAGGCAATGTGTAATCCGGCGCATACATGCTGCCGATCAGCGCAACAGCCACGCTGATTCCTGTCTGTATCATAAAAAAATCAATCAATCTGTTTTTCAAAAATTCCTTTCGATCCATCGTCATCCCTCCATGATCATTTGCTTTACCTTGCGAGCATATTTACGTGATATCATTACATCCTCGCCATTTACCATTCTGGCATAATAACGCCCGTTAAGAGCTGGATAGATCGAATCCACCTTGAGCAGATGAATGATAAACGCCTTGGAACAGCGGACAAAATGATAAGGTCGCAAGAGTTCCTCCAACTCATACAAGCGACTTTTAATCTCGTATACTCCGCTTTGTGTGTATGCAAACACACGATCCTCCAAAGCCTCCAAGTATAAAATTTCATGGTAGCGGATCTGTTTTGCCCGATGATCCTCATAAGCGATGAGTGCATGATCTCTGGATAAGCAATAGTCTTTGATTTCCCTGAACTCGCGGTTCATGCGAACACATTCCAAAACGACCTGCTCTGCTTCCTTGCTATCCACTGTTCGAATCGTGACGCGCATTTCTGTTCACCTCCTGGTCATTTTATTGTGATACAAGTGATCTGCTTCTTTGTTGTATTGTATCGCACAAATCGCTTTTTTTCCACCATTCATCATACAAGATACACAATTTTGCGCTCACATGCACCTTTTCGATGCACTTCCCAACTGTCCTGTGATACAAGTATTCAAATATCGTGAAATATTAAGAAAATGTAAGGGCATAATTCATCAAATCTTGATATAATATAAGCAGATAAACAGGAAGTGGAAGCATGCAAGAAATCAAGCGATATGAACCAAGCATACAAAATGGACTGAGGGAAGAACAGGTAGCTGAGCGCCTGTCCCACCATTTACATAACGAGCAGATTGATTCTATCACCAAATCCTATCGGGATATTTTTCGTGATAATATCTGTACGCTGTTCAATCTGATCAATGCAATTTTGGCGGGATTGATCATTTATGTCGGCTCCTATCGCAATCTGTTGTTTTTAGGTGTGGCAATCAGTAATCTAGCGATCGGTATTTTTCAGGAGATCCGTGCCAAGCGGCTGTTGGATCGCCTATCGATTTTAAATGAATCCTCCATCCGTGTCATACGCGAGGGAAAAGAACAGGAGGTTGCTTTGGATCAGGTGGTATTAGACGATATCATGGTACTTTCCTCCGGCGCCCAGATTTGTAGCGATGCGATCCTGCGTGAAGGAAAGCTGGAGGTCAATGAAAGCAATGTCAACGGAGAATCCGATGTGATTGTAAAAACCCCCGGTGATTTTTTGTATTCCGGCAGTTATATCTTATCCGGGAACGCCTATGCACAGGTGATTCACGTCGGAGAGCGCAATTACGCAACTAGTATCATGAAGGATGCCAAGGTGCTGAAAAAACACAAAAGTGAATTGCGTGATTCGATCAATTTTATCATTAAATATATCGGCATTGCGATTATTCCGATTGGTATCCTGTTATTTCTAAAACAATACTATCTTCTGGAGTATACGTTTGCGGAGGCAATCGTCCCCACTGTTTCGGCACTCATCGGAATGATACCGGAAGGGCTTGTCTTGCTTACAAGCGTTGCCCTTGCGGTAGGATCCATCAACCTTGCCAAGCAAAACACGCTGGTTAGAGAGCTGTATTGCATTGAAACGCTGGCCCGTGTCGATACGTTATGTTTGGATAAGACCGGAACGATCACGAAAGGCTGTATGCAGGTAGAGACAATTCTGCATATGGCAGATCATAATGTAGAAGGAATACTGGCAGCGATGATGAGCGCCTTA
>CANPNQ010000286.1 GCA_947575425.1 uncultured Erysipelotrichaceae bacterium | reverse complement strand
GCTCATTGAACACAACCTGCGCCTTGTCGTCTATATTGCGAAGCGCTATGAATCCAATCCCATCTTTATGGAGGATCTGATCAGTATCGGCTCCATTGGTCTGATCAAAGCGGTAAATACATTCAAGCGGGATAAAAATATCAAGCTGGTTACCTATGCTTCCCGCTGTATCGAAAATGAGATTCTGATGTTCCTGCGTAAAAAAAGCAGACGTAAGGTGGAGGTCTCCTTTGATGAACCGCTCAATATCGACTATGATGGCAATGAACTGTTATTATCGGACATTATGGGAACCGATGATGATATCGTCACAAAGGAATTTGAACGCAAGGAAAACAAACGGGAGCTGCTAAAGGCAATGAACTGCCTGAAGGAAAGAGAACGACAGATCTTGCAGATGCGTTATGGCATTGAACATGAAGAGCTGACGCAAAAGGATATTGCTCAGCGCTTGGGGATCTCACAATCTTATATCTCCCGCTTAGAAAAACGCATCATTGCCAAGCTCAAGGTACAGATGAAGCATCTCCAGTAAAGCGCGCATACTTTCTCTGGCAATCCTTGCCAAAACACAAACCAATTCCCACATCAGCATACAAACAATTAGATAAGAAATCATGCTTCTTATATATAAATGAATGCATTTTCGCTCGGTTTAAGAAAGGAAATGCATTTTTATATTACCTTTTGCCAAATATTTCTTCCCCTGTTCCTCACGCATAAAACAAAAGCGCTGCGGGCAAACTGAAGGTATGCGGAAGGAGGAAGTGTGATGAGTCGTTATAAAGTAACCATCAGCGGAATCAATACCGGCAATTTAACGGTATTAACGAATAAAGAGATGAAGGAATTGTTTGTTCGCTATCAAAATGGAGAGGAATCAGCCAAGGAAACACTAATCCATGGCAATCTGAAACTGGTATTGTCCATCGTTCAGCGCTTTTCTTCCCGCTGTGAAAATATGGATGATCTTTTTCAGGTGGGCTGTATCGGTCTGGTAAAATCCATCGATAATTTTGATTTAAAGCATGAGGTACGCTTTTCTACCTATGCAGTGCCGATGATTATGGGGGAAATCAAGCGCTACTTGCGGGATAATCAGGTGATTCGGGTATCTCGCCATTTAAAGGATCTTGCATATAAGGCATTTAAGCTAAAAGAGGAATATGTACATAATCATCAAAAGGAACCGACGACGCTATGGCTTTCCCAGCAGCTGAATGTCAAGGAGAAGGATGTCGTGGATGCATTGGATTCGGTACAGTCTGTGATTTCCATTTTTGAGCCGGTTTATAACAGCGATGGGGATGAATTGTATCTGTTGGATCAGATTAAGGATGATAAGGATGATATCACCTTGTTGGAGAATGTCATGGCATTGAAAAAAAGCATGAGGCATCTGAAGGCAAAAGAAATGGATATCATTCATAAGCGCTATTATGAGGATAAAACGCAGACGGAGATCGCCGCAGAATTGGGAATCTCACAGGCACAGGTATCCCGCTTGGAGAAAAACGCCATAGCGACTTTAAAGAAAAATATCGGATGATGGGCAAGTTTGGGGAAATGGTGCATATATTGTAATAGGTGAGAGTATGCGTTTCTCTGATTTGAGCTGTAAACAGGTAGTGGATATGAAAACCGGCAGGGTCATCGGCAAGGTGCGTGATCTTTGTTTTTTGGAACAGGATTATGTGATTAAGGAGTTTTATGTGTCGCCGCCGCCCAGTTGTATCAAACGGTTGTTTCCGTTTTTGTTTCCGATTGATGAGATCACGGTGCGGGTATGCGATATCGTACAGATCGGAGAGGATGTCGTGATCGTCAGGGTTATGTAGGGGCGCTATGCCTCTTTTTTAGTGAGGGAAGGATAGGAAGTATGAAAACAGCGCTGGGAGTGACTTTTTTTGTAAAATCACGTCGGAAGCCTTTTTCTTGCCCGCAAATCATGTTATAATAGCACTAACAACAGGAGGTAATCTATTATGGGCATAAGTCAGAAATTCAAAGAATGGGTTGCGCCGATTGATGACGACGATATTCTGGAAATAGAGGATGATGAAGCGGTATCTATCTCAGAATATGAGGAACCGAAAAGCAAGGCAGTGAGCCGCGTGCCGAACGATACAAAAATGGTGCTGTTTGAGCCGCGTTCTTTTGATGAAGCGGAGGAAGTTGCGAAGCGTTTGAAGGAAAATCGTGCGGCAGTGGTCAACTTACATAAATTACAGCGTGATTATGCACAGCGCACCATCGATTTTTTGACCGGTGTGGTATTTGCGTTGGATGGCAGTATTCAAAAGATCGGACACAATGTGATCTTATGCGCACCGCGCAATATCGGAGTTCACGGAAATATCACTTTGGATGCGAATGAGGATGAATAACACTTGAAGGCGATACCCGAGTGTTATCGGGGTAATGAGGCGATCGTTGCGCGGGTTTGGGACTGGATGGATCAAAGCGAGCGGCAGTATCGCTGTATCATTACTCCTGTTTTGACGCCATTGGAACAAAGCATTGCCCAAGGGGTCATCGGCAAATCCATGT
>CANPNQ010000285.1 GCA_947575425.1 uncultured Erysipelotrichaceae bacterium | reverse complement strand
AAAACGGGCATGGATGGATGGAAATATGAGGGAAAAGCAGTGTAGCCCAGAAAGAGGAAGAAAATCGGGATTTTTGTTCTGACATAGGGAAATACGCTTGCATGTCGATGGACTTTGAAGTAAAATATATAACTGATATTAGAATAGACTAACTGATAAGCAAAGGGTGATAGAATGACCTTAGATCATATCAAAGTGGGAGATGGGGGAATGATTGTATCGGTAGGAGGAGAGGGGGCGCTGCGCAGGCGCTTGCTGGATATGGGATTAACACCCAAGACGATGGTATATGTGAAAAAAGTAGCGCCGATGGGGGATCCGCTGGAATTGTCTCTGCGCGGTTATATGCTGAGTATTCGCAAAGAGGATGCGGCAAACATAGAGATTGAGGTGAAGGATGATGTCACAGGTATTGCTGGCACTGGCAGGGAATCAGAATAGCGGGAAGACAACATTATTCAATGTACTGACCGGCAGCAACCAGCATGTGGGAAATTTTCCCGGTGTGACAGTGGAGAAAAAAATCGGAGTATTGAAGGAATATAAGGAAGCATCCCTTGTAGATCTTCCCGGTATATACAGTCTTTCTCCGTATACAAGCGAGGAGATTGTCACACGGGATTTTATCTTGCAAGAGCATCCCGATGTCATTATCAATATTGTGGATGCCACCAATATGGAACGCAATCTGTATTTGAGCCTACAGCTGATGGAATTACAGGTACCAATGGTAATCGCTTTGAATATGATGGATGAGGTGGAGAAAAGCGGTAATTCCATTGATGTGGAGGATTTATCCAAACAGTTGGGCATTCCTGTCGTTGCGATATCGGCAGCCCGTAAACAGGGGATCAGTGAATTGATTCGGGTGGTTAAGCGCATGGTGAAGCATCCGATGGAAATGCCAAAATGTGATTTCTGCAAAGGAGAAGTACATCGTGCCATTCATGCGATTGCGCATATTGTGGAGGATCATGCGCAAACTGTCGGAGTGCCTTTGCGCTTTGCGGCGACCAAGCTCGTAGAGGGAGATTTGAAGATGCAAGAGGCACTTGCCCTTCATGAAGATGATGTGCATATCATAGAGGATATCGTGATGAGCATGGAACACGCATTAGAAACGGATCGTGAGGCAGCCTTAGCTGATATGCGCTATACCTATATTGAAGGTATATGTAAAAAAAGTGTACATAAGGTAAATGAAAGCTATGGTCAGCGGCGCAGCGAGCAGATTGATCGCTTATTGACCCATCGTTACTTGGGCATACCGATTTTTATTCTGATCATGTTTTTGATTTTCTATCTGACCTTTGCGCTGTTTGGCGCATATTTACAGGGATGGATGGAGGAAGGCATCGATCTGTTTACCGTTTGGTTATCGCAGCTGTTGTATCAAAGCGGTGTCAGTGCATGGCTGTGTGCATTGATCATTGATGGTATTTGTACAGGAGTTGGCAGCGTTTTATCCTTTTTGCCGATCATTGTGATTCTGTTTTTCTTTCTATCCTTATTGGAGGACAGCGGCTATATGGCACGAGTAGCATTTGTCATGGATAAATCACTGCGTCGAATCGGTTTGTCGGGGAAAAGCTTTGTGCCGATGCTGATCGGCTTCGGCTGTAGCGTACCTGCCATTATGTCCGCCCGTACCTTAAGCAGTGAACGGGATCGCAAAATGACGATTCTGTTAACTCCGTTTATGTCTTGCAGCGCCAAACTGCCGATCTATGGAATGATCACCGCTGCCTTTTTCCCTAAGCACAGTGCCCTGATTCTTATCAGCGTGTATCTGCTTGGAATTGCTGTGGCAATCATCAGCGGTTTCCTGTTAAAGCATACGGTATTTCAGGGCGATTCCATTCCCTTTGTGATGGAGCTTCCCGCCTATCGCATTCCTGCATTCAAAAGCGTGTTGCTGCATATGTGGGAAAAGGCAAAGGACTTTTTGCATCGCGCCTTTACGATCATTTTTGTCGCAAGTATTCTCATCTGGTTTTTACAGAGCTTTGATTGGCAATTAAATTATATCGATGATTCTTCCAAGTCGATTTTGGCATCCTTGGGTTCTGCTTTGGCAAAGGGATTGGCTCCCCTCGGCTTTGATGATTGGCGGGCTGCGACAGCACTTGTCAGCGGTATCAGCGCCAAGGAGAGCGTGGTGTCTACTTTAAGTGTATTGGTAGGTGGGGGAGAAGGCGATCTTTATGCAGCCTTACAGAGCATGATGACTCCCTTATCGGCCTATGCATTTTTATCCTTTACCGTACTTTATATGCCATGTGTGGCGGCATTTGCGGCCACACGCAGAGAGCTTGGTTCATGGAAGGAAGCGCTGCTTACCATCGGCTATCAGACGCTGAGCGCCTATGTGGTGGCGATGCTCATTTATCAGATCGGTTCGCTCTTTTTGTGATGGATGGTGTATCAGAATGCGAAAAAAAGCATATGCTATGAATAGAACAGAGAGGAGTGTGAAGGATGTCACTGGTTGATGCAGCTGCGATCCTGTTTGTGTTGGCAGTGCTTGCGCTTTTGACGTATATCACCAGAAGCA
>CANPNQ010000284.1 GCA_947575425.1 uncultured Erysipelotrichaceae bacterium | reverse complement strand
ACGCTTACAGGAAACTGCCAAAAAGCATGTTCCCACCCAAAGCAAGGGAAAGAATGCATGTATCGCCTTTATCAGCGGTGGGGTGCTGGGAGCAATCGCCCAATGTCTGTTATATCTGTATATGGATATGTTTGCTATGGAGGAAAAGGCCGCATTATCCTTGGTAGTCGTTACTATTATTCTTGTGACAGCTTTGGCAACGGGCTTTGGTGTCTATGATAAGCTGGCTCAGCATTGCGGCGCAGGATTATTTATTCCAATATCTGGATTTGCGAATTCTTTAACTGCTGCTGCCTTGGAAGGAAAAAGTGAAGGCCCGATCTATGGCATCGGAACGAATATGTTCAAACTGGCAGGGAGTGTATTGACCTATGGTATCGCATCAGCATTCTTTTTTGGTACGCTGCGCTTTTTATTTTTCGGAGGTTGATGTATGAAAACGATTCTTTTTTCCAATGTCTATGTGAGATCACGCTCTGCGGTGGCAGGTGCCTTGGAGGCAAAGGGACCACTGAAAGAGCTCTTTGATAAGACATACGAGGATAATTACTGCAATGAGAAAAGCTTTGAAAAAGCAGAGCGGGCAATGCTTTATGATGCGTGTGATATCGCATTGCGCAAAGGCGCATTGAAGCCTTCTGATCTGGATGTGGTGATTGGCGGAGATCTGATCAATCAACTGACTTCCTCACATTATTTTGCCCGTGATCTTCCAGTACCCTTCATTGGCATGTACGCAGCGTGTGCGACCAGTTCTTTGGTGATTGGACAGGCAGCGATGTGGGTGGAGCATGGTATGGCAAAGAAAGCACTGGCCTTTACCAGTTCCCATGTAGCAACAGCAGAGCGACAGTTCCGCTTTCCCAACGAATATGGCATTCAAAAGAAAGCGACCACGACCTCGACTGTAACCGGGGCAGGGGCAATCGTATTGAGTGATGAGCCGGATCAAATCAGAGTAAGCGCATTTACACCCGGACGAATCGTCGATTGGGATCACAGCGATGCGAATGATATGGGAGTGGCAATGGCGCCGGCGGCATATGATACGCTGAAACGTCATTTACAGGAAACAAATACCGATTTCAGTGATTATGATATTATCGCTACCGGTGACCTCTCTCAGCTTGGCTTTTCCTTTTTGATGGACCTGTTGTATCAGGATGATATCAATGTCCATAATCACCTCCATGATTGTGGCTTGATGATTTATGATATCAATAAGCAGGAGGTGTTTTGCGGGGGAAGCGGGTGTGCTTGCAGTATGTGTGTATCTATGAGCAAGTTGTTAAACGCTCTTGCGGATGGGACTTATAAAAGAATTATGGTAATCGCCACCGGTGCTTTGTTATCCCCGGTAGCGATACAACAAAAGGAAAGCATTCCGTGCATCGCACATGCGATTTGTTATGAGAGGAGTGATATCCAATGATGATACTGAATGCATTTTTGGTGTGCGGAGGAATTTCGCTGTTGGGACAACTGATCTATGATCATACAAAACTGACTGCCGGACATATTACTTCCTCTTTTGTTGTGTTGGGCGCGGCTTTGGACACGTTCGGCTTGTATGATAAACTGCTTGATTTTGCCCAAGCAGGTGCCAGTCTGCCAATTACCAGCTTTGGCCATTCTCTGATTCATGGGGCGTTGGCAAAGGCGCAGGAACAAGGAGTGATAGGGATCTTATTGGGAATGTTTGATTTGACTGCGGCAGGCATTACGAGTGCGATCCTGTTCGCCTTTTTGGTGGCGATTATCTTTAAGCCGAAATCATGACGACTCTGGAAACGCAGTTACAACAGTTAAAAGCATCGATCAGCGATTCCTTTGATTTGGTATATCGTAATGTGACAATCAAGGAACATCGCTGTGTCCTTGTGTTTTTATCTTCGCTCAGCGACAGTGCACTCATTTCCGATATTGTGGAAAGCATCGTAATCACCACCAATCAGGGGGTCGCTTTGACATTATATCCGGGCAGCGTGGAAGCACAACGCAACTTACATAAAGCGATTACCGCATTGCTATCGGGACAATGCCTTGTTTTGGTGGATGGCTATGCGGACTATTATTGCGTGGAGACAAGACATTATCCCTCCCGTTCCACTGCCGAGCCAAGCGTGGAGAAAAGCGTACGGGGATCCCATGACGGTTTTGTTGAGAACATCATTTTAAATGTCGGCTTAATACGGAGAAGAATCCGTGATCCCAGATTACGCATTGTAATCAACAGGGAAGGGGTAAAGACAAGAACCGATATCGCTTATATTTATATTGAGCATTTGGTGGATCCAGACATTTTACAGGATTTTGAGCATCGCTTGACGCATTTGGATGAGACGGAGATATTATCAGAACGAAATCTATGTGAACAGCTGTATGGAAAAACGTGGAATCCATATCCGCATGTACGCTATACGGAGCGTCCCGATATTTGCGCTATCCATTTATTACAGGGCTATCTGATTGCTTTGGTGGATAACTCACCCAGCGCTATCATCATTCCCACTACCTTTTTTGAACAGACCAAGCAAATTGAAGAATACACCCAGACAACGCTG
>CANPNQ010000283.1 GCA_947575425.1 uncultured Erysipelotrichaceae bacterium | reverse complement strand
TCCTTTGCGAATAAATTGATTTCCTTCTGCGTGTTAGGATCATATGCAATGATCTCACCGTAAGGCTGATCAATATAAGAACATAATATATGCCCTTTGCTTGTTTGACCTGCATAAGTAACACATTGTGCATCTTTACGATAGAATTTCCATCCTTCACTTGTCCCAAAAACGATCACATTGTGAGAGTAATCTGCTTCAATGATACCGACGATTTCCTCACTGCCTGCCCATGCATGGGGATCAATCATGATTGCATTTTCCTCATAGGTATACAGTGTCGTTTCCTGAGCTGTCTCTATGTCATAGCGCTTCAAATAATTATGCGTTGTCTTATTGGCCACATCCGCCTTGGCATCTCCATATAACAAGCGCTTTCCATGCGGATCAAATTGATAGGTGAAGATACCGTCACAGCGATGCAGCAGCGTTTTCTTCTTCAGATCAAAGATGAACAGACTGGGGCGATCATATCCGTCAATCAGCCCATGAAATACAGCGATATTCTCATCGTTAGGGCAGATTGCTCCACTGAAAAATGTCGTGTTTTCAATCGCCTGTAATAAATTCACAAAGCTTCTGCTCTCATGAAAATTATCATCTGTTTCTATGATCTCATAGCGATCCGTGATTTGTCTGGTCATCACATAGCCATTGGGGCTTTTGGAAACATTGGTATAGGAAGGCAGATCCTTTTTTTGGCTGTTTCTGTTCCAATATTTCTGATAGGTGGTATGATGTTCCTGAAAGAATGCATCGCTAAAGGCATTTTCCTTTGCCACCCATGCGAGCAGCTGCGGATCGTAGGTGTCTCTCATCCACTGATAGGGATCATCCAGCGTCTTTCCCTGAAAGGTAAATAATTCGCTTTCTTTTGCTTTTGGATATGTCTTTGTCATCGTAATCCTCCTTGATCTATGTAAAATGTATCATATTATGCGATCTGTTGGTTCGCATGGGTTAATTATATCACATCCTTTGAAAAAAGAAACGCCATGTTCTAATTAGAAATAAGGGAATAAATAGGAAAAGCAAGGTCTCTCAAGTGACATAAAGATCATCGTGAGATGATTGGCGCTTGATTCTTCCGGCGAAAACAGAGGATACGTCTGTCTAAAATAGGGAAATGGGCGTCATGAAAAAGGAAAATAATGAAAATGTTTTCATGAAATAGTTTTGAATTCAGTTTCATAACTATGTAAAATGTGTGAAAATTTTCGATAAAAATGTTGTAAATTAAATGGAACAGTAGTATAATGATTCATATTTAATTTGAAAGAGAGAGGAACCAAATGAAAAAGTTTATAGCGAAACGACTTGGGTCAGGCGCTCTGACCGTAATTTGTTCAATTATATTTAACTTTGTCATTATCCGAATGGCTCCGGGTGATCCGGCGACATTGCTGGCAGGAAAGGATAACCCCAATCCTGCGACCATTGCGGCGATTCGGGCGCGATATGGCTTGGACAAATCGATGTTTGAACAGCTGATCGCTTATTTACAGCAGCTGATGCATTTTGACTTGGGTTATTCTTATGTAAATAATCGGGATGTGATCACACTGATCGGTGAGCGTATTTTCCCAACCTTGCTGGTAGCGCTGACGGGTGCGCTGATTGCGGTAGTGATAGGAACGTTTCTCGGTGTATATGCGGCACGCAAAAAGGGGACGGTCATCGATCAGGCATGCTGTGCTTTTTCCTATCTGTTCGATTCTACCCCCAGCTTCTGGCTTGGATTGATCTTGATTTTAGTGTTTGCCAATGGATTTGGATGGTTGCCAACCTCCGGTATGTATTCTTTGCGTAATAACTATACTGGATTCAAGTACATCATGGATGTCGGAAAGCATTTGATCCTACCGGTCACAACACTGGTGCTGTTAAACATACCTTATTATTTTAGAATCGCCCGAAGTTCGGTATTACAGGTCATGAGTGAGGATTTCATCACGACGCTTCGAGCCACCGGCATGTCGGAAAAGAAAATTTTTAATAAATATGTATTGCGCAATGCAATCATTCCCACTGTGACGGTATTTGGCATTACGCTTGCTTATATGATTACCGGTGTAGCGCTGATCGAGATCACCTTTGCATGGCCCGGCATGGGGCGTCTGGTGCTGGATTCCGTTACCAAACGAGATTATCCGGTAGTGTCAGGGGTTTATTTGATCCTGTCTTTATCGGTAGCGATCGGTATGATCATCGTCGACCTTGTGTATGCGCTGGTGGATCCGCGCATCCGGGTTGAGTAAGGAGGATGTCATGAAAAACAGTTTGGAACAATTTTTCCATCGTTTGAAGGGAAATAAGCAGATGATTATCGGATTGATATTATTAGCGATTTTGATCCTTTTGGCTATTTTTGGACCGACTATCGCTCCTTACAATCCAAAATATTTGAATGATGATGTATTGGCATCTCCCGGTGCTACTTATCTGCTTGGTACAGATAAGCTGGGACGTGATGTGCTTTCTATGATTTTATACGGAGTGCGTGCTTCTTTGATTATTGGTTTTATCGCAGCGTTGATTTCTGCGTTTATGGGGGTATTAATTGGTGG
>CANPNQ010000282.1 GCA_947575425.1 uncultured Erysipelotrichaceae bacterium | reverse complement strand
TGGGACGCTCTTCCAAGAAACAACTGGAAGCAGTGGTCCATGCCGGGATGAAGGATGTGCCATTCGCCACGCGCAAGGCAGCGCAAAAAAGCCGCAAAAAGTTAGCGGTTTCAGAGGATAAGGAATCATTGAAGACATGGAAACTGACAAGTATGGAGGGATATGTTCATCCCTCTTATACCCATAGGAAGGATTGGAAGCTGCGCTCCTTGATCCATCAGGGCATCAGCGGCAGTATGCAGACCGGATTTCATATGGTAAAATTGAGCGGAACCAATGAAATGGGCAATTCCAAAGCACAAATGGCGTTTTCTCTTGGGGAGGCTAGCTTATCGGGAGAGGCGCATTGCCTGTTATTTGATGATCGTTATCAGCTCCATCCTGAGGTTGCGGCAGAGGCGACGATCAGCGCTTCTGCCATCTCCTCTTTAATTCGCTTGGATTGGCAAAATGATTTCCTGCGTACCCAGACAAGTGCCAAAGGGGAAGTCGGCGTTGTTCATGCCAGTGGCAAGGCGGTGATCAATAAGAAGGAGCTTACCCTCAAGGGGGAGGTTGGCGCAGCTGCTGCTCATGGAGAGATCCAGGGAGTTTTGGAGCTTTGGGGTGTCAAGATCACACTGAGTGCGGAAGGCGAAGCGGGAGCAGTGGGGATTGGCGGAACCTTTTCGACCTCTGCCAATTCCTTTGAACTTGGTGGTAAGATATCCTGTCTGTTGGGAACGGGAGTCAATTTGCGCATCGATTGGTAAACAGCGACAAGGCAATCGCATACATATACGGAAAGGAGCTTATTTATGAAAAAAGAATTTTTGCCATTAGGCAGTATTGTACGTTTAAAAAATGGAACCAAGCGAATTATGATCTGCGGTCGCTTACAGTTGAGAGAAGTGGATCAGAAGATATTTGATTATTGCGCTTGCTATTATCCAGAAGGAATCCTGCATCCGGAGGAACTGTTCCTCTTTCAGCACAGCGATATTGAGGAAATCTGCTTTCGAGGATATTGCGATGAGGAGGAAGAACAACTGATGAAATACATGAAAAAGCGTTGTGAGGAACTGCATTTGTAAGCGCATTTCATTGTAAATGGCTGTAACACGAACAAAAAGGAGTTCCTTTGAGACAAAGAGGTGTTACAGCCTTTTTTATGATAGGAATGATGATGTACACAAGGACAAACATAGGAAAAGATAAAAAAATCGTGAGAGCATCTTCCTGAACGAACCATAATGATTCCCATTGCGGTGAAAATGTGGTAAAATAATAAAAATTAAGGAGTGAGCATTTATGAATTTTATCTATATCTCACCGCAATTTCCCAGAACCTACTGGAATTTTTGCGATCGCTTAAAACGCAACGGTGTCAATGTGTTGGGAATCGGCGATACGCCATATGAACAATTATCCAGTGAAACCCGCAATGCTTTACACGAATATTACTATGTCAGCGATATGGAGAATCATGATGAAATGCTGAGGGCGGTTGCCTTTTTTACCTTTAAATACGGAAAGATCGATTGGCTGGAATCAAACAATGAATATTGGATGAATAACGATGCCCGCTTGCGTGAAGAATTTCACATCACTTCCGGCTATATGGGAGATGCGGCAAGAGATATCCAGCATAAATCCCATATGAAAGCATATTATGAAAAGGCAGGGATCGCGATTGCTCGCTGGGAGATTGCCACGACCTTGGAAAAGGCAAAGGAATTTGTGAAAAACGTGGAATATCCGATCATCGTCAAACCAGATGTCGGAGTCGGTGCCAGCGCAACCTTTAAGATTGATAATGATGAGGAATTGAAGGCCTTCTTTGACGAATTGCCCAAGGTTCCCTATATCATGGAGGAGTATGTCAGCGGATACATATGTTCCTTTGACGGTATCACCAATTCCCATAAGGACATTCTCTTTTATACCAGCCATGTATTTCCGACTCCCATCATGGAAATCGTGCAGTCACAGGATCATTTGGTCTATTACAGCGAGAAAGATTTGCCGCAGGATCTGCTGGATGTAGGCAAAAGAGCGGTGCAGGCATTTCCCTGCGAGCGGCGCTTTTTCCACTTTGAATTTTTTCGTATGCTGAAAGACAAAAAGGGCTTGGGAAAAGCCGGCGATCTCATCGGCTTGGAAGTCAATATGCGTCCTCCGGGTGGTTATACCCCCGATATGATGAATTTTGCGAACAGTCTGGATGTCTATCAGATATGGGCCGATATGGTATGCAAAGACACCAGTGATATCGATACAAGCAAGCGTCCATATATTTGCGTATTTGCGTCCCGAAGAGACGGTCATGTGTATCGCCACACCCATGAGGAAATCTTGCGCATTTACCGTAATTTCATCATGATGGAGGAGCGCATGCCGGAGGTTCTTTCGGATGCGATGGGCAATCAGATGTATACCGCTTGTTTTAAAACGATGGAGGAAGTCAAGACCTTTGTCAATTTTGTACATGAAGAAGTTGGAGGAGATCGTGCATGAAGGTAGAGTATTATAAGGAGTTCAGTCATGAACTGAATCGCGATATGGAGTTTAAGGTGTTTGGACATGCTGGCAAGCCA
>CANPNQ010000281.1 GCA_947575425.1 uncultured Erysipelotrichaceae bacterium | reverse complement strand
TGATCCATTTCTGCTACGGGACCATAGCTTCTGCGATAGATATCCAATACGCCATAATGATGCAACGCCTCGATGTGCGCCTGTGTGGGATAACCCTTGTGCTTCGCAAAGCCATATTGGGGATATTGAATATCATAGGCCCTCATTATCCCATCTCTTATGACCTTTGCCAAAATACTGGCTGCCGCAATACTGACACTTTTTTGATCTCCCTTCACCAAGGGAATCACTTCGTAGGGACAGTTTGGCAAAGGCATCGCATCCGTCAAAATCCCATCCTTACAGCGGAATTGCTTAGATAGATCCTCCATCGCCTTTTGTGTTGCCCGATATATGTTGAGTGTATCAATCACTTGTGGTGTAATGATCGCAATATGGTATTCCAGCGCATCTTGAATGATCTCCCGAAATAATTCCTTGCGCTTCTTTTCACTCAACTTCTTAGAATCATAGATCTGTGCATGACGATACGCACAGGGAAACATCACCGCCGCCACGACAAGGGGTCCGGCAATCGGACCTCTGCCTGCTTCATCCATCCCGATGATGGCCTTTCTTCCCTGTGCCCACCATATCTTTTCATATTCATTCGCTGTTTCCATGCGGTACCTCCCATGTGATTCTTCCAAGTTTATCTGTCCGCACCTCTTTGACAAATGTCTCAATCGCCCGCTTTCGATCTGGCTCTTGCTGGTGTAATAAAAAACCACGCTCCATCGCAATGCGATCAAACATTTCATAAGGATCCTCACTCAATTCCACATGATAACGATTCCTTATCGCTTCTTTTTTGCGCTCACAAAGCGTCATCATCATCCAGCAGGCTACCTCCTCCAGCGGTAAAATATCATCCTTGATTGAGCCACACGCCGCCAAATACATCCCCACCATCGGATCATCAAATTTGGGCCATAATACACCCGGAGTATCCAGTAATTCCAACTGATCATTGATCCTTGCCCATTGAAGCGCTCTTGTCACACCGGGCCGATCTCCAGTCTGTGCGATTCGTTTTTTCATCAGCTTATTGATAAAGGTAGATTTCCCCACATTAGGAACCCCGACCACCATTGCCCGAATTGCTCTGGGGCGAATCCCCCGCCGTTTTTGACGCTCTATTTTATCCTTCATAATCAACTGTGCCGCATGCACCACCGGTTTGATGATATTCTCTTTAGGAATATCAAGTGCCAGTACCTGTACATGTTCCTGTTTTAACCGTGAGATCCATTCCTTGCTCCATTCCTCTTGTGCCTTGTCCTTTTTACTTAAAATGATCAACCGCGGTTTATGCGCACACAATTCATCAATCATTGGATTACGAGATGCATTGGGAATTCGTGCATCACGCAATTCAATCACCATATCTACCATATTCAACTTTTCCTGCATTTCCCGTTTTGCCTTGGTCATATGCCCCGGATACCAGTGAATATTGATATGAGTCTGCGTGTTATTTTCATTGCACATAGGATCACTTCCTTACTGATTTTTCGCAAATGAACCCTAACTCATCTGCCTTTTCCATTACTGTCACTTATGCACAAATGCATACTGCCATGCAGATACTAGTGTACAATGCAGGTCCACATTTAAAGTATATATTGTTTAATCATCATTTGTGACGATCCGGAAATTGGGATAAAAAGCATAAAAATGCTTGCCGATGATATCAGAGCGCTGAAATGGACCGCGATAGCGGGAATCCTTGGAATCAGGACGATTATCCCCAACTAAAAAGTATTCATTGTCCCCCAGTACGATCTCTGCCATATCGCTAGTAAAGGTGGCTCGAGTGCGCCCGGTGCTGGTAATATATTCATCGTTCAAAAAAGACTCCTCCACCATTTCCCCGTTAATATAAAGCATGCCATTGTGATAAGCAACGCTTTCTCCAGGCAGACCGATGACTCGCTTTACCCACTGATCGCCACTTTCCGGTTCCACCACCGCCACTACATCAAAACGATGGATTCCAAAAATAAGAGTTGAAAATATATTGACTAGTCCGCGCTCACCATCCTGCAAGGTGGGAAGCATACTGCGGCCGGACACCGTCTCGGGACGAACGCCGAAAATCGGCACGACATAGACAAGCACAACGATAATGATAACGATCCTTAACAGATCAATGGATTCCAACAGGAAGCTCTCCCGCTTCGTCTTTCTCGTTAAACGCTGTTCATCCATAGGTTTTCGCTCCTTACTTACTCTGCATCCCCCGTGTTATGAACATACTGGATCTGATCAAACGGATACAGGATCAAAACATCCTTTCCGATCAACTCACGGGCATGAAAGGGCCCATGTATACGACTGTCCTCCGAACGGATTCGATTATCTCCCATCAGCCAATACTCATCCTCCCCCAGTTTTACCGGTCCAAAATCACTAGTAAACAAGCCTTCTTTCTGTACATCTGCCACATATTCCTCATCTAAGAAGAATTGATCAACCGGCTGCTCATTTACATAAAGTACATCGTCCTTGGATTCCACACAATCGCCGGGAAGTCCGATGATGCGCTTCACCCAATACTCACCGCGCTCCTCATTGTATATGATCACAACATCAAA
>CANPNQ010000280.1 GCA_947575425.1 uncultured Erysipelotrichaceae bacterium | reverse complement strand
CCAAAGTCATCCTCAGCCGCACGTCCCGGTTCAACCATTTTGGCGATAAAGGCGGTGGTCAATGGTCGGATGTGGAAGATCTGCTTATAATAGGCAGGAGACATATACATATAATGACCGATATAGTTCTCCACGATACCGCTCACTTTCACCTCTCGCTTGAGACCATCACCCTCAGTTATCTCCAACGTATCACCGATCGAAACATTTGCATTCATCGACAGCTTCTCCGATATGAGTACCCCATCAGAGGGCAGCTCCAGTTGCGTAGAATGTCCGCGCTCATGTAGGGACATGAATTCCTTGAATTTCCCTATGTCCACAGGGGAAACGATGGTTAGCATTTCCTCTTCTCCATCCACAAAGACGCTGCCGCTGTTCATTGTGATTCCCATATGATCCTTGATCCGCTCATCCTGATCCAAGCGCTCCTCCAATTCTGCGAGCTTTGCGACATCGATGGTATCGTCCACCTGCATAGATACGTCATATTGCATGATCTCATGATATTGCTTGTCCACAACCGTAGAGATAGAATCCTGAATGCCAAATCCCGCTACCAATAACGCCGTACAGCCGCTGACACCGATCACCGTCATGAAAAAGCGTTTTTTATAGCGGAACAGATTGCGGGCGGTCACCTTCTTGGTAAAGGATAAGCGTTGCCAAAGAAAGGGAATGCGTTCCAACAGAATCTTTTTCCCTGATTTGGGCGCTTTGGGCCGCATCAACAAAGCCGGTGTCTCCACCAATTCCTTATAGACCGCACCATATGCCGCCAAAGCGGTAATCCCTGTCACGATGAAGCTGGCGCCCAGCGCCAAAACCGGCTGTGCCACAAAGGAGATATCAGGAAGCGTGTACATCAGATTCCATGCGTTGAAAATGACAAGCGGAAACACATGCATGCCGATCATACAGCCAAGCATACTGCCGCAGATTCCCGCAATTAAGGCGTATGCGATAAACTTAAAGGCGATCGCATTTTTTCCATATCCCAATGCTTTCATCGTGCCGATATTACTGCGTTGCTCATCTACCATTCTAGTCATCGTTGTCAGGCATACAAGTGCCGCCACCAGAAAGAAAAACAGCGGAAACACCTTGGCAATGCCATCCATGCGATCGGCAACGGAACCATAATCCATATAGGAATAATGACTGTGGCGATCCAATACATACCATTCCGGCTGACTCAATTCTGCCAGATCCTGCCTTGCCTTATCCAGCTTTTCCTTGGCAATCACCAATTCCTCCTGTGCCAGCTTTTTTCCCGACTCCAGCTGTAATTTCCCCTCGATATATTGCCTTTGTCCCTCTGCCAGCTGGGCCTCTGCCTTCGCAAACTCTGCATTTGCCTGTGCTTCCCCCTCCGCCAGTTCCTTTTCCTTCTCGACAATCAATGCTTCATTTGTCTGGATAGCTATTTCTGCCTGCTTTAATTCATTTTCCGCATGCTCCAGCTGTTGCAACAGTGCCTGCTTGGCAGGCTCAATATAAGGAATGGTCTCCTCTGCGATCTGTTTGGTTCGCTGTAATGTCTCCAGCTTTTCCTCTAACAAAGTGCGCTCCAAATCACTCAAATTCGGATTTTGAAGCTGTTCCTGTGTTCGCTTGATTTCCTCCTCATTGGCGGCGATCTGATTCATGATCTCATTCAGTCGTTCATCCAGTTGATCAATCTGCTTTGTCAATGTGCTTTTGGTTTCCTGAAAGCTTTCTTTTCCGATCTCATAGGCTAGCTTCGCCTCTTCCAGTTGTTGTTTTCCCTCAGCAATCTGTACCTTATAATCCGCAAATTTATCGGCATAACGCTCTCTTTGCGCACTTAACTGAGCCCTTCCCAATATCAGCTCCGTTTTTGCATCCTCCAGTTTCTGCTCATTGGCGCGGATTTCATCCTCCGCCGCTTGCTTACCCCTTTCATAATCGCTTTCTCCCTGTATCAGTGCTTCCTCCGCTTGTTTTTTGATATCTGCGAAGCGGATGTCATTTCGTTGCGGTGCTATATTTTCCAAAGCATTTCTGACCTGATCCACTACTTCAAAATAGCTGTCCTCATACGAATTGTACGCACGCGCACCTGCCACGGTGATATGGATTTCCGTATAGACCTCCATCGTGATATCTTCCTGCGGAATCATGATAAAAAAGTTTACCTCACCGCTGCCAATAGAAGAACTTCCTTTTTCATAGGACAGATAATAGGGGGTCTGAACTTTACCGACAATCGTGTATTCGCTTTGTTTCAACGTATCACTTAACGGTTGTGAGGTGCCGCTTTCCAATGTGATGACATCTCCAACCTGAAAACCGGTGTCCTGCATTTCCCCCATCTCAATCACGCATTCTCCGCTTTTTTCCGGAAGTCTTCCCTCCACTAGCTTCACTCGGTTGATGTAATCAGGATTATCCTCGCTTTTATCAAGAGGGAGCGCATGTACCTTTAAAACCAACTGTTTGGTGTCTTCATAGGCAAGCACATCCATCGTATAAGTAGGAAAGACCCCTTCAATCCCATCGATTTCACGAATCGCTTCTACATCTCCATCCGTCAAACCAAAGGTAGACAGCACACGGATATCCAT
>CANPNQ010000279.1 GCA_947575425.1 uncultured Erysipelotrichaceae bacterium | reverse complement strand
ACTCGAACTTGTGACCTGCCGGTTAACAGCCGGATGCTCTACCGACTGAGCTATTGAGGCATCCTTATATCAAGTGCTTAACTATAATACCATATTCATACGCTTCTTTCAATATCTTTTTTCATTTTCTTTGAAAAAATGTACGCCCTCTCCCTGCTGGTGTGGTCCTCTTTCCCAAACAGCATAGCCGCATGCCTCCATATTCCATTCCCTTTAATAGCTCATTTCTTTGCGTATGCTCGCTCCCCCATCAGAATACTTCCTAAACGAATCATATTGGCCCCATGTGCCAATGCTATGTGGTAATCCCCGCTCATCCCCATTGATAAATAGCGGATCTGATCTACCCCATACTCCTGCTGTAAGGCAAGAAAACAATCATGCATCTGTGCAAAGCACGCCGCAATAAGTGCTTCCTCCTCCACATGAGGTCCCACGCACATCAAGCCCTGCACATCCACATGCGCAAACACTTGGCATGCGCGGATAAAATCAAATACCTCCGCTAAAAGGATTCCACTTTTGGCTGTTTCCCTTGATATATTCACCTCTACCAGCACCGGCATGATCTTGTCCCTCTTTGCACACTGCTTCTCTATCTCCTTTGCCAATGCCAGAGAATCCAAGCTTTGAATCATCGCCACCCGTTCGACAACATCCTTCACCTTATTGCGCTGTAAATGACCAATCATATGCCAAACATAGCGAGGATCATACTTTTCACATAATTCCTGTACCCGATTTTCACCGAAAATGCGGCATCCGCAGCGATATGCTTCATCAATCTCCGCCTTTGCATGCATTTTACTGACTGTGACTAAGGTTACATTCTCAGGCAGGGTCGCCAGCATCGCCTGTACTTTTGCTTGATCCATATACATCACCATTTCCATTATACCACAACCAAGCACACAGCGGCATGAGAAAAGTACCCATACCGTCCCCTGTCATCCTCCATAAAATACGGTAAGGATGTGTGAAAATGAACGAAATGAAGTCTCCAAAAAAGCACCCGCTCCCACATACACATATCACGGCGGTAAAAAGCGCTTACATGCAATGGCTGTTATCCTTGGATGATGTGCATACCGCCGCGATCGGATATAAAACAATAAAAGGTATACCTACAAAAGATCTGGCAATCGTTGTCTTTACCTCGAACAAGAAACAACCAAAACAGATCCCACCTCATCAATGCATTCCCCCCTTTCTTGCAGGATTTCCCACAGATGTGATAGAATCTTCAGAATTTACGCCTTACCAACAGACAGGGATGCCCCTGATCAACCGCCAAAAACTGCGTCCCATTCCCGGAGGTGCTGAGATCTATATGCCAAACAGTCCCTTCACCGGTGGATTGTGCACCCTTGGCATGTTCGCTCGCTCCACCAGAGCACAGGATGATCCAAACGATATTTACTTACTGGCAAATGCGCATTGCTTTCCTCGCGGAGATCAGGCCATCTTTCAGCCGGAAACCCATGAGCCGCAAGATCGCATCGCCTATGCAACACGGATCGTCAATTCATCGCTTGTGGATGGAGGAATCGCACAGTTGCTGAAAAATGATCTGGCAGATACAAGTGAGATTATCGGTATCGGAACTGTGTTAGGGCGTTATGAAGCAGACCTATCTGATATTGGGAAAAGCGTCATCAAAAGCGGCAGAACCACCGGCGTAACCATTGGTACGATCGCATATCTGCATGCAGACGCCGATGACAAAAAAGATCAACTGATCGTGACAGACATTGATACCGCATTCTCTGACCACGGTGACTCCGGCTCCGTCGTGTTAATGAACCAAGGCGAAAGATGGCACTATGTGACTGCTTTATTATGGGGCGGCGCTCTGAATTTCACCGTATGCTCACCGATTATACCGGTATGTGAAGAATTACAGATTGATTTGATCACCGCAGAAAATCAATAAATCGTTCCTCTTTGAACGGACATAAACACACACAAAAACCGCAGACATCCGACTCTCTCAAAAATCACTTATTTACATGATATACAAGCGGAATCCATAGAGGAAATCAAATAGAAGCCTCCATCCTTTTGGCCATGGATAAAACTTCTGTCAAAGTGATGGGATAAAAAATAACGGTATTTCATTCTTAATCTTCATTATCTCATTTTTCTATTCATGCAGTATTCTCGCTCTTGGAATTATCAACTGACTCATTTCACATCCACCATCCCATTAAATCACTTTTCCTCCTATAACAAACGTCCGTCCCACTGCTTCAGCCAAAAACGCACGCTGCGAGCCATCTCCTTACTGAAAGGCGCTCCTGTTTTGCGAGCATAAAACTGCTGCGCATAATTGGTTGCCCCGACGTTATTATTCGCATTGAACTTCGCATCTTCCTCACAAAACATCGCATCCAACTCATCCTCATCCAATCGATGATAGCAATCTTCAAACACGACAAAGCGCCGCTCAAAACGCTTCCTTGGGATCCTCGCCATCTGCGTCGGGTAATGACCATACACAAGCAATGAAATGGGCATCGTATATTGTGGCAAAGCCAACAATTCCTTTATATACTCGCCGTTTTCAATAATATCACCGATATAACAGGATCCTATAT
>CANPNQ010000278.1 GCA_947575425.1 uncultured Erysipelotrichaceae bacterium | reverse complement strand
TCCATCTTGCAATCTTTAGCACTCTATCTATGCGACTGCTAATAATAGTATAACACTTTTTTTAGCACTGTCAACAAAAGAGTGCTAAAAAAGATGGATTTCTTTTCGTTTCTATCGCAGGGAGCGCTTTCCTATTTCTGCATGTCCTTTGTGCTGCATTTGCAATCTTCCTGCTCGCTTCGCTTTCTGCTTTCCTTTCTTCCTATTTTCTGTATGTCGCTCATGATCCTTTTTCCTTCATGTTTTTTGATTCCCTTCTTATCCATGGAGGAAAACACATGAACACGAATCCCTTAAAACAGATTGTCACCATGCAGAAACAAGGAAAGGGCATCGGTATTTATTCCTGTTGCAGCGCCAATGAATATGTGATCAAAGCCGCAATCACCAGCGCAAAAAAAGATCATTCCTGTGTATTGATTGAAGCGACAGCGAATCAGGTGGATCAAAATGGCGGGTATACGGGAATGAATCCCAAGGCATTTCGCCAATTTGTCTATGAGATTGCAGAGGAACTCACCTTTCCCATACATCGTATTTTCTTGGGCGGGGATCATTTAGGACCATTAACCTTCGCCAAACAAAAGGAAAAGGAAGCGATGGAGGCGGCAAGTGAGCTGGTGCGCTGTTATGTGGAAGCCGGTTTTACCAAGATTCATATTGATACAAGCATGAAGCTTGCGGATGATGATCCAAAAAAACGTTTGCGGGATGAAGTGATTGCGCGGCGTGCTGCCTTGCTGGTGCGGGTTTGCGAGGATGCTTACCAGCATTTATTGCAACAGGATCCCCATGCGATCGCACCGGTATATATCATCGGCAGTGAGGTTCCGATCCCCGGCGGTGCGAAAGAAGCGAACAGCGATGTATCGATAACCAAGGTCGATGACTTTAAGGCAAGTGTGGAAGCATTCCAGCAGGCATTTCAAAGCGCAGGTTTGGAGAAGCAATGGAATGATGTCATTGCGGTGGTGGTTCAGCCCGGCATGGAGGAGAAAGATGATGGATGCAGCGAATATGACAGAGTCAAAGCGGCAGAGCTGATGGCAAGCATTAAGGAGTATGATCATCTCGTCTTTGAAGGACATTCCAGCGATTATCAGACAAAAATCAAGCTGCGGGAGCTTGTCGAAGATGGCGTTGCTATTTTGAAGGTAGGTCCTGCCCTGACCTATGCGATGCGTGAGGCACTGTTTGCCTTGAGCTATATTGAGGATATCACCTTTCATGGGCGCGAAGCGCATGCTTCCTTATTTCGGCAAACGCTGGAACAAGCCATGCAGGAAAATCCCTCCAAATGGCAGAGTCACTATCACGGGAAAGAAAATAATGTATGGATCAAGCGCCAATTCTCCTTCTCTGATCGCTGCCGCTATTATATGGGAAATCCTAAGGTAGCTTCTGCCAGAGAATTGTTAATTGCCAATCTGCGTAAGGAAGGAATCTCGCTTGCCCTATTGTCACAATTCATGCCGATCCAATATCAAAGGGTACGGGAAGGAATCCTTATCAATGATCCTGAAGCATTGATCTTGGATCATATCGGTGATACGATCCAAGACTATCTGTATGCGACTCGACAAAAGGAACTGTTTTGAGTGGTCCTTCCCTGCTGGAGCCAATGATACTCCATGTATATTAAAACGAGAAAAACATGTTCCTTCTCGTTTTTTTGATTAAATAAAACAGTTTCTCCCATAATAATAACAAGGAGGAATATTATGACACAGAAAGAACTGCTTTACGTGGAAGATGCCATCGGTCACGAAAAAAACATCATTACCATCTGTAAAGAAACCATTCGCTGCTTGCAGGATAAAAAACTTCAATCCTTTTTGAAAAAAGAAGTTGAAAAGCATGAAGCGATGCATCAGACATTGCTACATCTTTTGGAGGAAAAAGCAAATGGATGATCAAACATGGATGGAAAATTACTTACTGATATTGAAAAGTACCGTTGAGGTGTATGTCCATGGTACCTTAGAAAGTTCCAATCAGGATGTGCGTGACGCGTTAAAACGCGGTTTGGATGAAACGATGGAGCATCAGGCAAAGACATATGATGAAATGACTGCTCAGGGCTGGTATGTAGTTCAAAACATCAAGGCTTCCGAGGTAAAGCAAACGCTCCATAAAGTCCAAAGCGGAACGTGATGGAAACATCACAGGGCACAGAAGAAAACAGGCTGTAAATCAAAAGCGACAGCCTGTTTTTTTCTGTTTAACTTTATCTTTTTCATGAAAAAGATAGCGAAGAATAAAAGAATATACAGATGAAGGAACATAATCAAATGACAAAGAACATCGCTTTTTGCACATCACATAATTCTACACAAACATTTGATATTTCAGCCATAGAAATACGCTATACTATAAGCAGGTAAGTAAAAGAGCTTACCCCATTTCTCTCTTTTCCATTTCAAATCAACTTTCTCCCTTAAAAAAGGTGCGTCTCAAGGATGCACCTTTTTGTTTGCGTTTGATCGCACAAGGATCGATCAAATCGCCTCACTCAGCCAAGGGGCGATATTAGCCTCCAGCTGTGCCAATGGCTGATACCCCATAAACTGCTTTGCGACCTTGCCATCCTTGAATAAGAT
>CANPNQ010000277.1 GCA_947575425.1 uncultured Erysipelotrichaceae bacterium | reverse complement strand
CACATAGACCTTTTCATTACGATCAACGATAAACTGAATGTTGTATAAGCCGATGAAATGGAAGCCCTTGCCGATGCGGATCGCATAATCCACGATCGTATCTTTCACCTTCTGTGAGATTGTCTCACTGGGATAGACGGAAATGCTGTCACCGGAATGGACACCGGCACGCTCGATGTGTTCCATAATTCCGGGGATAAACACATACTCCCCATCACAGATCGCATCAATCTCCACTTCCTTTCCGATGATATATTTATCCACAAGAATCGGCGCATCATGGCTGATCTCCTTTACAGCCGATGCCATGTAAACACGCAGATCTTCATCGTTATAAACGATTTCCATCGCTCTGCCCCCCAACACATAGGAGGGACGAACCAAGACAGGATAGTCAATACGATTGGCGATTGCCACAGCTTCCTCTACCTCAGTGGCTGTTTCTCCCAGCGGCTGCGGAATTTCCAAGCGATGCAGCATTTCCTCAAAGGCATGGCGATCCTCGGCACGATCAATATCCGCTAACGAGGTTCCCAAGATCTTGACGCCCCGCCTTACCAATCCATCCGCCAGATTGATCGCCGTCTGTCCACCAAACTGCACAATCACTCCAAGCGGTGCTTCCAGTTCAATTACATGCATGACATCCTCCAAGGTCAGCGGTTCAAAGTAGAGTTTGTCACTGATGGAGAAATCAGTGGAAACCGTTTCGGGATTGTTATTGATGACGATTGCCTCATAGCCACACTCGCGCAGACTCATGACACAGTGAACCGTCGCATAATCAAACTCCACTCCTTGTCCAATGCGGATCGGTCCTGAGCCAAGGACGATGATCTTCTTCCTTGCGGATGGAATCGATTCATTTTCTGCTTCATAGGTGGAATAGAAATATGGGGTCGCACTTTCAAATTCTGCCGCGCATGTATCTACCATCTTATATACCGGCATCAGCTGATTGTCTTTGCGCAGTTCATATAAGGCATCCTCACTCATCTCCCATTTGCGAGCGATATAGGAATCCGCAAAACCGTTTTCCTTTAACTCCTTTAATACGCTAAGATCCTTCGGATGCGCCAGCATTTTCTTTTCCAGATCAATGATGTGCATCAGCTTATGTAAATAGAAGGGATCCATGTTTGTGATCTCTTGGATCTTCTCCCATGATTCTTTTCTGCGTAATAGCTCACAGATCACAAACAGCCGCAGATCATCCTGAATTTGAACCCGCTCCCATAGCTGTAAGGTTGTTTGCGCACAGATTTCCTCCTTGTCAATATGATCGCATTTCATCTCCAAGGAGCGTACTGCTTTTAAAAAGCTTTCCGCAAAGTTTCTGCCGATCGCCATGACCTCTCCGGTTGCTTTCATCTGCGTACCCAAACGGCGATCCGCATGCGTGAATTTATCAAAGGGAAAGCGTGGCAGCTTGGTAACGATATAATCCAATGCCGGCTCAAAACAGGCATAGCTCGTATTGGTGATCGGATTGATGATCTCATCTAGTGTCATGCCCACAGCGATCTTTGCCGCCAGCTTGGCAATCGGATAACCGGTTGCTTTGGAAGCCAGTGCCGAGGAACGCGAAACCCGTGGATTGACCTCGATCACATAATATTTAAAACTGTATGGATCAAGTGCCAACTGTACATTACAGCCGCCGCAGATCTTCAATGCCCGAATGATTTTCAAGCTCGCATTTCTAAGCATCTGATGTTCCCGATCGGATAAGGTCTGAACCGGTGCCACAACCATGGAATCACCGGTGTGGATACCCACTGGATCGATATTTTCCATATTACATACGACGATCGCATTGTCCCTATGATCGCGCATCACCTCATATTCAATCTCTTTATATCCGGCAATGCTGCGTTCGATCAGACACTGATGTACGGGTGAGAGCTTTAAACCATTGTCACAAACCGTTTTCAATTCCTCCTCATCATTCACAAAGCCGCCGCCGGTCCCTCCCAGCGTATAAGCAGGACGTACCACCAAAGGGTAGCCGATCGCTTTCGCAAAAGCAATCGCTTCCGCCACAGTATGAACGATTTCACTTTCCGGTACTGGTTCATCAATTTCATTCATCAAAGCGCGAAACAGTTCACGATCCTCTGCCCGATGGATGGCTGATAAATCCGTTCCCAAAACCTCGACATGGTATTCCTCCAAGATTCCGGCATTGGCTAATTCTACCACCAGATTCAAACCGGTTTGTCCTCCCAGAGAACCAAGGATCGCATCGGGACGTTCCTTATAAATAATACGACTCGCAAATTCCAAGGTGAGTGGTTCGATATATACTCGATCGGCAATCGCTGTATCGGTCATTATCGTAGCCGGATTGGAATTCATCAAAACGACCTGATAGCCTTCCTCGCGTAAGGATTGGCATGCTTGTGTTCCGGCATAGTCGAATTCCGCCGCCTGTCCGATCACAATCGGACCGGATCCGATCACTAAGATCTTACGAATATCCTCTCGCTTGCTCATGCGTGTGTTCCCTCCTTTTCCATCAGCTCCATAAAGGCGTCAAATAAGGGATTGGCGTCCTCAGGCCCCGGAGAGGCCTCTGGATGATACTGCACAGAGAATAC
>CANPNQ010000276.1 GCA_947575425.1 uncultured Erysipelotrichaceae bacterium | reverse complement strand
TGTTGTATCGTAGCAATATCCAAAGGCAAACGCTCGCATAATAAAGCAAAAGCCGCAGGAGACAAGCGAAGCTTGCGCTGATCCAGTTGTTCCTTTACATAAGAGGACAAAGAGCTCTGATCCAATTTATTGCATACGCTGACCTGACACAAAGTAAGCAGCTTCTTAACGCTTTTCTTGCGCATATCACACTTGGCAAAATCACCGCTGAAAATCAAAACAGTGGATTCCATCGGATGGCTTAAATAATCAATGATTGCTTCCACATTCCAATTTGTATCATCGTTGGCACTTAAAAAATTGGCATTCTGAATGAGAATGCATTTCTTTTCTGTGAAAAAGGGAATGGTCTGGGCATCCGCCAATACACTGTCCCCATCACTCTGTAAGGCATTGTATACGACTGTATTCATTTCATCCCGTTTACCGATCGTCTTTGTAATAATGGCATCGATTGCCTTACGCACCTGATAGGATTCTTCTCCATGTACGATATAATTCATACTATCACCTTGTCTTTATTATACCAAATTCATGGCTTGCCGTCTCATAAATACAAAAGATATTTGATATTTTTATCGATACTGCCCCATAATGCGGCGTATCCAGCCAAGGCACTTCCATTTGAGCTAACGCTTTCAGCGGTTCCTCATGGGGATGTCCATAGCGATTGTGGGCGCCGCAGGAGATGAGCGCCAATGTAGGATGAAGCTGTTGAAGAAAGGGCAAGGATGTCGCACTGTTAGAACCATGATGTCCTATCTTCAACACGTCTGCATGTAAATTCGGATATGCTAGCATCAATGTCTGCTCTGCCGTCTTACCCGCATCTCCCATAAACAAAAAGGAAGTACCGAACAGATCGATATATGTAAGAATACTGTTTTCATTTGGATCATCAAACATCCGCTCAGACAAAAGAAAATGAAAAGTAAAATTGCCAAAGGAAATGGGCTCTGTCTGTTTTTGATCAATTACTTGCTTGACAGGTATCATCTCCTGAATCCGCGATAAAGATCCGCAATGATCCAGATCCTCATGTGTGATAATCACAAGATCCAACGTGGTAATCCCTTGTGCCTGCAAAACCGGAAGGATGATATCATCTGCCAGCTCTCTTGTATCACTGCCTGCCGCATCGATCAAAATATTGCCTTGATGAAACGGTAAGCGAATCAAAAAGCAGTCTCCCTGTCCCACATCGAGCATCATCACCTGTGCATAAGGGCGAACATAAGGCGCTAATTGACTCCACAATGCCATGATGCATAAATAGCAAAGATAGCGCCGCTTTCCTCCCCCCACATATCCCAATACAATCACGATCCAGATAAATACAAACAAGCAGGAAGGCTGATAATACACACACAAGGAATCATTGCCCAACCAAGATACAAGAGCTAATAGCTCCTGTGCAATTCCATACCATACGTGCCATGGAAACAGAATAAAGCTGATCGCTAATACAAAGTTTCCTGCCAATAGCAGCCGATACAAGGGAAAAAGCAGGATTTCAACCACGTCCACCGTATGAAAATAATAGAATTGCAATGGCACCAATACCAAAAAGGAAAGCATCCTACGTTGGATTCGCTGATATTGAAAACAATGGATCAGCTGAAATAAAAAAGGCAATACAAATACCAGCTCATTTGCCAGATAGGGACGACAAAACAATAGAAGTAAGACAGCGATTCCAAGGCGATCCCGCGGATCACTTTTGGGAAAACACCATGCCACAAGACGAAACAAGCAGATGCGAAGCAAGGAATCGCGAAAGCCATCCAAATATAGAAAGCAAGCACAAAGCGCTAAGCAGATCCCATTTGCCCTTCTAGGAGCCATCCATAATGTAAGCAATGTAAATATTCCATGTAGCAACAAAGAGATGTGCATACCGCTGGAAAATAGCAATGCATGGTGGCTGTCATCCTCTCTCTTATGCAAAAGACTTTGTGAAAGCCACAAGCGGATATTCTCCTCCTGTGCTTGAATGCGTGAGTATACCCATGAACGCAGTGTGTTTCCTTCCTTGATCAAGGTCGTTCTTTGCAGCGTGCAGGCGGCAGTGATCCCCCGCTTTTCCATATACGCCTGCCAGTCAAACAAATGGAAATTGCGATTGGCGGAAAGGGCTTGACAATTCAAGGAAGCATGGAGTGTGTCATCAACTCCATAAGCTTCAGCACCATACAATACGAGCTTTCCCTTCTCCCATGAGGCAATCGCATAGCTGGAGCGCTGATCTGTGATGGTGAGGGTTTCCTCCTCCTTGGGCATCGCCCTTTCTTGGGGCTGCATCCGCCACATGAGCATCCCCAACAAGCAGAAGGAAATGATACAAGCATGAGCTTGGCGACGATATAGAAATGGAATAGATACCAACCATACCACCCATGCATAGCGTAGCTCTGTGATACAAAGCAGCCATGCACACAAGGCGCAAAACAGCCATGTATGCTTCATAAACAGATATGATCCTTCAGTTTTTCATAGGTTTTATCTCCAATCCCCTTCACCCGCTTCAGATCCTGTAATTCTAAAAATGGTGCCTGATTTCGCTCGACAATGATGCGCTCTGCCATTTTCTCCCCCACGCCCGGT
>CANPNQ010000275.1 GCA_947575425.1 uncultured Erysipelotrichaceae bacterium | reverse complement strand
GCATGATGAAATTGGCGCATATATCCGAGAAAAGGGCGGAGAATACGGAGCCACGACTGGACGACCTAGACGCTGTGGCTGGCTGGATCTCAATGTTGTAAAGCATGCCTGTATATTAAATGGACTTACGGATATCGTGATCACCAAGATTGATGTATTAAGCGGTTTGAAGGAATTACAGGTATGTATCGGCTATGAGGTCGATGGGAAAGTTCTGGATTACATTCCTTCGGCAGTACAGGATGTGGCATGTGCCAAACCGGTATATCAGAGTTTTCCCGGCTGGGATGAGGATATTTCGCAATGTGAGCGCTATGAGGATCTGCCGGAAAGCTGCAAGGCTTATTTATCCTTTATTGAGCATTTTACCCATACAAGGATCTCTTTGATCTCTGTGGGAGCGGATCGAAAAAACAATATCATCACTCACAAGCTTGTTTAAAAGATTATGAAAGAAAAGCGATGCGGATCGCTTTTTTTTCTTTATGTCGCACAAGATGAATAACGCACGGAGAATAACGGAAGGCAATATAAGTATCAACGTACCTCCCTATTACTGCTTTCCCAAATGAATATTTTACAAAATGTCTTGCGTGAAACCATGATTATGGATATACTATATGTTGTTTTGGAATGATGTAATCATACCTATGGAAAATAGCACGGTGATGATAAAAAGAGCTTTTGGCAGTTGGGAAGAGGGAACATATGAGTAAAGCAATGAGTCGTATTGAGCAACCAAATGAGATCAGAAAGGATCATAATCCATTGGGTAGTGAGCCGATTGGAAAGCTGCTAAAGGCATTTGCCTTGCCTTCGGTCATCTCCATGCTGGTCAATGCAGTTTATAATATCGTGGATCAGATCTTTATCGGTCAGGGAGTCGGTTATTTCGGCAATGCCGCAACGACAGTATGCTTTCCCATCGTTTCGATCGTTTTAGCTGTAGCCACCTTAATTGGTGCCGGCGGGAGTGCCTATGCGGCGATCAAGCTGGGCGAACAGCGCGAAGAAGAAGCCCAACACACGTTAGGAAATGTATTTGTGTTATCGCTGATCAGTGGGATTCTATTGGCAGTGATCGGACTTGTTTTCCTTGAACCGATCTTACTG
Source organism: uncultured Erysipelotrichaceae bacterium (assembly GCA_947575425.1). Lineage (GTDB taxonomy): Bacteria > Bacillota_I > Bacilli_A > Erysipelotrichales > Erysipelotrichaceae > C-19. The sequence goes on along the minus strand of CANPNQ010000275.1, from coordinate 1,496 downwards.
TTGTTTGGCGCAACGGATGCGAATATGGAGTATTCCATCCAATATGCATCGATCATCTTTTTGGGGTTGCCCTTTAGCGTGCTTAGCATATCACTCTCCAATATGGCAAGAACCGATGGTTCTCCTGCTTTATCCATGTATAGCATCGTGATCGGGGCATTGTTAAACTGCATCTTGGATCCTTTGTATATCTTTGTATTTGAATGGGGAGTTGCCGGTGCGGCGATTGCAACCATTTCCTCCCAGATTTTATCCGCAGTGGTGCTGCTGATCTATTTTTGGAAAAAAGGAAAGGCGATGCAGTTTCAGCGCAAATATATGAGATGGAATCCGCAGATTGTATCAAGTATCTTGTCCTTGGGAATTTCCAGTTGTATCACCCAATCCGCTGCGGCGATCATGCAGATCATCTTAAACAATTCACTGGTTCATTATGGAGATCTGTGTGAGGTCAGCGGTGATGTTGCACTCAGCGCTATGGGAATCGTATTGAAGATCAGTATGATCATTGTGGCATTCTGTATTGGCATCGGTGTAGGGTCACAGCCAATCATGGGCTATAATAAGGGAGCCAATCAGCCAAAGCGGATAAAGACGACTTATGTGCTTGCGATTACCTCCTCAACGATCATTGTTCTTTTGGGATGGGCTTTGTGTGAAATCATTCCCGAGGTAATCTTGAAGCTGTTTGGCAATGCCGATGCCAATTTCGATGCGTTTGCGATCAAGGCTATGCGCATTTATCTATTTGGCATCTTTACCTCCGGCTTTCAGATCGTAACGACCAATTATTTTCAGGCAACAGGGCAACCGCATAAGGCAAGCATTCTTTCCATGCTGCGACAGTTATTATTGCTGATACCGCTGATTCTTATCTTACCGCAATTCTTCGGTTTGGATGGCATTTTATATGCAGGAGCGATTGCTGATATTTCCAGTGGGGTCATCGTTTTGATCTTTGCCCTGAAGGAGATTAAAAAGCTCAATGCATGGATCGCATCAGAGGAAAACAAGCAATTATGAAGCTAATTATAGGCATGCATATCACCATTTACATCAGAATCTAGAATGGTGCGTCAGCGTGATGAAGTGAGAAGATAGAAACACTTATATGGCGCAAAGCGTATAGTCTTCAGCATCCTTTCCATACATCCATATACACATAGGAAAAGCGCTAAAAACCGATCAGCAAATTGTCTGTCGGTTTTTTTACATCAAGATCAAAGACGGTATAACAGATCAAAGTAATCAGGATACGGCCAGTATTTCTTGGCTGTCAACTCTTCCAGTTGATCACTGGATTTCCGCATTGCGTCCATAACGGATAAAATGTGGTCCTTAAAGGCAAATGCGGCACTTTTGGCGTCCTGAGTAGTGAGTTCTGCCAATGCTTGTTTACAAATGAGCGTATCCTGATACAGTTGTGCAGACAAGCCATGGATTTCCTGAATCAAAGAGAGGCTGCTTTCTTGTCCCAGTGCTTCCTTTTGTAATTG
>CANPNQ010000274.1 GCA_947575425.1 uncultured Erysipelotrichaceae bacterium | reverse complement strand
TGTCGGTTCTTTCAAATTTATCATCTGCCTCATAATCAGCAAGATTTGCCGGAGCCGCATCCATTTGAGAATTGACATATGCATACCCCACAAAAAAAGAACCAATCAATGTAATCAATACTATTAACGTCTTTTTCCACATTGTACATCATCCTTTCTTTAGATCCGTACCATACGATCATACGAACAGTGAACAAAACGTAAGGGTAATATCATACTCTTATCCAATGCCAAAAGAGGTAAATTCCAAAAATTGGATATACTACCCCTATACAAAAAACCCCTAATCTCACGTTATAGACAAGATGAGATCAGAGTGGGTTCTGTTTTTTTCACTTTTTTTGCTTCACTTTTTACAATCGTTTGAGGTAGTAATCCTCCCAGCCGATTCTCTGTAATTGAAGATAATAAGAACTGTTGCTTGATTTCAAAGCATCATATAAAGGTTTGAGATGATACAGGTCTGTTTGTGACATCGCATTCATTTCTACCTCACAATGTGCAAACGCCAATAGAGAATAATAGGCATCCTGAGGGGTCAGATACGTGATGCCATCTATTGTCACTGGCTGAAAGATCACTTCATTATCTAAATAATTCAATCGGCTTTCCTGCTGATTGGATATGCTGGAAGAATGAAGCAACCCATATCCGCCAACCGCCAATACACCGGATAAGGCAAGCGCTGCACCAGCAACCATCATATGCGCGGAAAAAAAAGAATGCATCCAAGAGGTGGGAAGCTTTAACAGATTTGCCGGAATGGGTATATTCACCTTTTGATAAGCACTTGCGAGGGCAAGTGCAATAACAGCGGGGGAGAACTCATGGAAGTCCAGTGAGATCCCCTCCATCTTTTCATATTCATGGATCTTTCTTTTTAGCAAGCCTCTTGCGGTACTCAAGCGTGATTTCACTGTACCAACCGGCATCTGCAAAATAGCAGAGACCTCCTCCATAGAATGCTCCTGAAAATAGGCTAAAACCAATAAGATGCGATATTTCTCAGGCAATTCATCGATAAAAGCATTTAAAAGTTCGATATCGCTGAGGCGATGACTGGTATTCTTGGGTATCAAATAATCTCTGTATTCTTCTTTATTTTTTAGCATTGCGCTTGTTTCCGGATCAATCACAGCGTCCTTGCACTTTGCGAATAGATTATAGCATTTGCTCACTATGATACGATGCAGCCATACATCAAAGGTATTAGGATCATTTAGATTTTTGATGGAGCGATGTACCTGAATAAAGGTCTGTTGGGAAATCTCCTTTGCGTCATCATCGCTTTTACAGATACGGTATGCACTGTAATAGACGCGTTTATACAACAATGAAAATAATTCATTAAAAGCCTCTTCCTCATCGTTTTGTACTCTTTTGACAAGTGCTGCGCTTGTTTTCTCCATACCATCACTCCTAATATAAGAATACAAACAACTCTTGCTTTTGTCAACTAGAATTTTTTATAAATGAACCATACATGATCCCTTGATTCCTATTTTTTTATATCATTTACCATATTTGAACCATTTTTTGCAAATTGAATTCATGACGCATAGAAGCTCAGAGGTGCTTCTATATGACAAGAGAACGATAACGCCATTCCCTATATGAATGCAGTCATTTCAAAACCAATAAAAAAAGAGTGCCGAAGCACTCGATTTATCGTTCTTATTTGATGATCTCAGTTACGTTACCGGAACCAACGGTACGTCCACCCTCACGGATAGAGAACTTCGTGTTGTTTTCGATAGCGATCGGAGCGATCAACTCAACAGTCATTTCCACGTTATCTCCGGGCATAACCATGTCAGTGCCTTCCGGCAAAGTGATAACGCCAGTAACGTCAGTTGTACGGAAGTAGAACTGCGGACGATAGTTAGAAACGAACGGTGTGTGACGTCCACCCTCTTCTTTGGTCAGAATATACACCTGAGCCTTGAAGTTTGTGTGCGGATTCACAGATCCCGGTTTTGCCAAGACCTGTCCACGCTGAATCTCATCACGGTTGATACCACGAAGTAATGCACCGATGTTGTCACCAGCCTGTGCAACGTCCAACTGCTTGCGGAACATTTCCAATCCGGTAATGACAGTCTTGCGAGTTTCGTGAATACCTACGATTTCAACTTCCTCACTCAATTTTACCTCACCGCGCTCTACACGTCCAGTTGCGACTGTACCACGTCCGGTAATTGTCATAACGTCCTCAACAGACATCAAGAAAGGCTTGTCTGTTTCACGAACCGGATCAGGGATAAATGCATCTACTGCATCCATCAATTCATGGATCGCACCAACATATTTCTCATCGCCTTCCAATGCTTTCAATGCAGAACCGCGGATCACCGGTGCATTGTCACCATCGAAGCCATACTCGCTTAACAATTCGCGAACTTCCATTTCAACCAAATCAATCAATTCCTCATCGTCAACCATATCGCACTTATTCAGGAATACAACGATGTAAGGTACACCCACCTGACGAGCCAGCAGGATATGCTCACGTGTCTGAGGCATCGGACCATCGGATGCGGCAACAACCAAGATGGCACCATCCATCTGTGCAGCACCGGTGATCATGTTCTTAACGTAGTCAGCGTGTCCCGGACAGTCA
>CANPNQ010000273.1 GCA_947575425.1 uncultured Erysipelotrichaceae bacterium | reverse complement strand
TCATTCCTTTACAAGCCAGCATCTTAGCGCGCTCCTGCCACATGGTGAAGCCAAACGGGTATTTGGTATATAGCACCTGTACGTTAAACAAAAAGGAAAATGAAAAGCAAATCGCATCCTTTTTGAAAGCACAGGAGCAATTTATCTTAGTAAAGGAACAGACGATCTTTCCGTTTGCTTATGGCAGTGACGGTTTTTATATGGCAAAGCTGAAGCGCATCTCAAATAAATGAAACGGATTGGGAAAGTTTGCCATTCAAAGGAAAATGCTTTTGCATTTGGAAGATGAAGGTGTATAATGATGGGCAAGAGGTGATGATATGTTAGAGAAACAACAGCTGGAAGAGCTCTTATCCATGGCAATGACACATGGCGGAGATTTTTGCGAATTATTTGAGGAACGCAAGCACAGCGCTTCTTATCGGATGCTAAATGGTGTAGTGGAAAACGCATCCACACAGAAAAAAAGCGGGATCGGTATCCGCATCTATCATGGATGGCATAGCGTATATGCATATACCAATGATATGGATATGGATCATTTGCGCAGACAGGTGATGACGCTATGCGAATCTTTGGAAGGCGAAAAAGAAGCGCAGAGGGTGTCTTTGAGGGAAGTTCAGGTTGAAAATCATCATCCGGTAGAAAAAAGACCGTCACAATGCAGTAAGCAAGAGAAGATTGCACTCATGAAGCGCGCAAATGACGCTGCTCTTGCTTATGATCCCTGTATTCAAAAAGCGATCACCCTATATTTGGAAGAAGAACAGGAGGTCGCGATTTCCAACAGTGAAGGACGCTATATCAGAGACAGTCGTGTACGAGTGCGGATGCGTGTGGATGCGATTGCACAGGAAGGGAAGCTGGTTCAAAATGGCATGAAGTCGCCGGGAGCCGCCAAGGGCTTGGAGTTTTTTGCGGAGGTAGAACCGGAATCTATCGCTGTAGAAGCAGCACGGATCGCTAAAGCAATGCTTCATGCGCAGGATTGTCCCAGCGGTGTGATGGATGTGATCATTGATCATGGGTTTGGCGGAGTGATCTTTCATGAATCGTGCGGACATGCGTTGGAAGCGGCAGCGGTAGCGAAAAATCAATCGGTATTCAGTGGCAAATTAGGACAAAAAATTGCCAGTGATATCGTAAATGCGGTGGATGATGGAACGATTCCCAATGCATGGGGATCTGCCAATATTGATGATGAAGGAAATTTCACCAAGCGCAATGTATTGATTGAAAACGGTGTGCTGAAAAGCTATCTTGTGGACACGCTCAACGGGAAGCGGATGAATCAGGCTTCGACAAGCAGCGCCCGCAGGGAATCCTATCGCTATGAGCCGGTTTCCCGTATGTCCAATACCTTTTTGTTAAATGGCGATTCCACATTGGCAGAGATGATCGCTGCGACAGAATATGGTTTATATGCGAAAAACATGGGCGGCGGCAGTGTCGATCCCAGTACCGGTGATTATAATTTTGCGGTGAATGAGGGGTATTTGATTGAGCATGGCAAGATCACAAAACCGTTAAAGGGTGCCACGCTGATCGGTAATGGTGCTAAAACACTGTTTCAGATCGATATGGTGGGGGATAACTTGGAGCGAGGACAGGGCATGTGCGGCGCAAGCAGCGGTTCGATACCAGCCGATGTCGGTCAGCCGGCGATCCGTGTCAGGAATATGATCGTCGGAGGCAGTGAAGGAGGCGATCGGCGATGAATTGGGAGAAATGGAAGCAAGCGGCTGTACAGCGAGGAATAAGCGATTTGCAGGTAGATGAAAATGGCAGTCGTATCACATCATTACGTCTGTTTGAGGGCAATGTGGATTCTTTTACGATCAGCGACTGCCGTACTTGGTCGATCAAGGGAATCTATCATGGACGTATGGGAAGTGTTGTAGTGGAGTCTATGAAAGAAGATGAGATTCCTTTTGTGCTTCATGCGCTCATTGAAAACGCGGAAGCGATTACCAGTGAGGATGTGATAGAATTATATCCGGGGGAACAGGAGTACCCCAGTCTGGTATACAAGGAGAATAAATGTCTGCGTCAGCCGGTCTTTGATAAGATCGCATTGTTAAAGGAAGTAGAGGACAAACTGTTACACAGCGATTCGCGCATTGCGCAGGTAATGGAGGTCTCCTATCGTGATTATGAGGGGGATGTCACATTAAGAAATACAAGAGGTCTGAATGCGTCGCGTCATGCGGATGTGACGATGCTGAGCGCAGAAGTGCTGGTAAAAGATGGAGACGATCAGAAATCCGCCTATGATGTGGCAGTGCTGAAATCACTAGATGCTTTTGATGTCGATCGGTTTGTGAATGATCTTAAGGAGGAAGCGGTTTCCAAACTTCATGCCAAGCAGATTCTCAGCGGCAGTTATCCGACAATTATCAAGGGAAAGGCAATGGCAAATCTTTTGGGCTGTTTGATCATTCAATTGAACGGAGAACAGGTCGCAAAGGGCATTTCTTTGTTAAAGGATTCACTCGATAGACAGATCTTTGATGAAAAGGTGAGTTTGATTGATGATCCGTTCATGGAGGATGGTATTCAAAGCACCCCCTTTGATGATGAAGGTGTGGCATGCCGCAGAAAGGAATTGGTGGCGCATGGTAT
>CANPNQ010000272.1 GCA_947575425.1 uncultured Erysipelotrichaceae bacterium | reverse complement strand
ACACTCAGTGAAATACCGTTGATAATACCGCCGAATACCGATATCAATAAGATATCCTCCGTAATATTATCCACCGGAATGATATCCACAAACAATCCCGTCAGTAGGATCATCAAAATCGAGTACATTGTGAATTTCTTACCGATCATTTTGAATCCGATATAAGCAGGAATCGCATTCAATGCATAATTGACCGGAGAAAATGGGATTTGGATATGTAAATAGGTGGCACAGAAACGCTGTATCAACAAGGTCAAGCCATTAAAGCCGCCGGGAAACAGTCCTCCTGCATTGACGAAGGTATTCATATTCACTGCGGCAATCAAGGAACCGATAATCACACAGGTGATCGTCACAAGATCCTGATGCTTTTTATAATTGATCTGCTTCATATTCGTTACCTCATGAATGGAAAAAAATGTCCATTAGTATTATACTATCATTTTCCCACTTTGCAAGAAACTTTCTATCCTTCTTCCCTATGTTTTTGTTTTTCTCAATCTCTTTCTCCTTTTTGGTTCTTTCTTCTGCGCCCTCTTGTTTCTTTTTATATTTTTAGTTTCCTCCCTTATTTTCGTATATATTCTTGTTTTAATCAAAGACGATGTCAGTGCGATTTTATCTGAACCATGCAAGATAAAAAGATGATCCGTATAGAATCATCTTTTAAGCCAAGATCCGCCTGAAAGCATTACAGCCATGAAAAAAGACACAACCACTTGAACAGGCATTTACTCTGCCATATCCTCCAATACCTTCAAATTTTGATACATGATGGATTTATAATCTACACCGCTTTCCTTTTCTACTTCACTCAAAGAGGAGATATTGCTTAAGTCCACAGAGATCAATCCGAGGTCATTGACCAACTGATCATGGAGCTCCAGCATATCCTGCGGTAAATTCATCTCCTTTGCGATATAGCGAACCCCATCATTTTGGATTCTTTGCTTCATCGCGTTCAACTGCGCATCACTGGGTAGTACGCCGTATTTAGATAAGCATATGGGATAAACCTTGATGCCATAGGATTTCTGCCAGTTGCCAAAGCTTGGTGTGATCGAGACAAAACTGATATTCAAACCTTCATCCTTGATCGACTGATAATCTGCATCCATTCTTACCAAATCATTTTCCAGCAGTTCAAAATTCTGCGCAAAGGCATTGGCATATTCGGGGTACTGCTTACTTAACCACTCACATATCGTAGAACCCATAGAGCTCATCGAGATGGGATCCAACCACAGCATCGGATCCTTATCGTACATATCAATGCTTTTGAACATATCGCCTTCATTCCAGACTGGTTGAGGTATAGCGACGAAACTGGTTGAAAGCACTGATGGAACTGAGATCCACCATCGGTATTTTGGCCTTGCGGATATCATCCAGATACAATTCCATATAGGGTTCTAAGCCTCCGATATAAAACAATACATCCGCATCATGAAATGCGCTTTCATATTCATCTATGATGGAAGCACGCTGTATTAAAGTATCATCGGATATATTCTGCACGCTAACATATTCCCCGCCGATCTGCTTTACCAAATATTCAATCGGGTAGCTGGTCACTGCGACATGGGGCGTACTCGGTCTGCATCCGCTCAGCAGTGATATGAATAAGAACATGGATAATAACAGGTGTTTCTTTTTCATATCATCCCTCCTTAAGATTCATTATATCACAGATCACGTAACATTGGTATTGCATATCACATTTTTATGATCCCATTTACCTTTCCATTCCCCCTTTTTCACCTTTCATTCGCTGCTTTTTCCCTTTTCCATCGATCCATTTCTCCTATGATAGAGGTGCTTTGTTTTCCGAGCAGTTGCTTCGTACATCTGTTTTTTCCTTCCCCTCTTTATGATTGCGTTTACAGGATGATGTGACAGCTGCGTCCAAGATCCGGCTCCTGTATATAAACCTGAAGCCAATCCTCCTCCAGCATCCATCCCCGCTTTGTTTGAATCATATTGGTAAAGGCACGATACAGGTCGCTTGATTTATTGGAGCGTAGCATCCCCTTGGCCGGGTGTACCTTGCGATAATGATAAAAGGCCATACGCTCACAGGCAAGCTGTCTCCAGCTGAACAGAATCTGAAACAGCAAAAAGCTCATCACCAGCCATGCGCTGTAAGTATTTAAAATACGATAATAAAGCAACAGAAAAAGATGAAACATACTGCTGATATAGGTCAGACGCTGTGCCATTGTATAGCGAAACAGCAAATGATAGCATGCCTGCATCAATCTGCCCCCATCCAAGGGAAAAACAGGAAGCAGATTGAATGTCAGTATGGATGTATTCAGAGCGCACAAATATTCCATATAAGAAACGGATATCAAATCCATATCACAAAATAACTGAAGCAAGTACGGTATGACAAGATGGGTCAACGGACCCACAAGGATGATCAACAGCTCCTGCCAAATCCTGCCCATGCCGATGTAATCAATCTGTGCGCACAGACCAAACGGATATATCGTGATGGATGAGATCGGATAATGAAAGAATCGTGCCGCGATCATATGAGCCGCTTCATGAATACTCAAAATGCCAAACAAACACCACAGCGTTTTTCCCATATGAGACAGCATCATCAGTGGCAGAAACCACACCCACAGCCAAGCGAT
>CANPNQ010000271.1 GCA_947575425.1 uncultured Erysipelotrichaceae bacterium | reverse complement strand
TGACTAACGCTGTCATCGTATTAAAAGGGATATACCAAAAAGATGACGAGCTTGGCTGTGCCATCATGGAACAAGGGAAGCTCAGCATTGTCAGAGGAAAGCGCTTGCCCTATCAATACCATGGCACCGGCGATCTGTTTGCTGCAGCTTTGCTTGGCGCATATACGCAAAAGATTCCCTTCATAAAGGCTGTACAAATAGCGATGGAATTCACCTATCAATGCATGGAATACAGTAAACAAAGCAATGAGGACGAGCGCTTTGGACTGCACTTTGAACCATGCCTTTCCACTTACATCGAACAATTAAAGCAAGCAGTCAGTACGAAAAGCATCATGTAAAAAAAGCAAGATGTGCTTGCATGCAAATCCAAACTGATTTACAATGATAGAAAAGAAAGGAGCAACAAAGTCATGGAATATAAAGAAATTGCTACAATGAAAGAGCGCCCCTCATTACTGGGCTTTGGCTGTATGCGTTTCCCAACGCTGGAGAATGGTAGCATCAATGAAGAAGAAGCGGAACAAATGCTAGATACCGCCATCGCGGCAGGTGTCAACTACATCGATACGGCAAATCCGTATCATAACGGGGAAAGTGAACCATTTGTCGGACGCGTGCTGAAAAAATACCCGCGGGAAAGTTTTTACTTGGCAACAAAGCTGCCGATTTGGAAGGCAGAGACTGCACAGGCCGCCAAAGACATTTTCTTTGAACAACTCAATCGTTTGCAGACGGATTATTTTGATTTTTATCTGGTTCATGCACTGGACGATGCCAGATGGCAAAAGGTATTGGAATTTGAGATCATCCCTTTTTTGGAACAGATGAAAAAGGAAGGAAAGATTCGCAATTTGGGTTTTAGTTTCCATGATGACTATCTTGTGTTTGAAAAGATCTTATTATATCGCAGCTGGGATTTTTGTCAGATCCAATTAAATTATATGGATACGGATATCCAAGCAGGATTAAAGGGATATCAGCTGGCAGAGAAAATGGGAGTTCCGCTTGTGATCATGGAGCCGATCAAGGGCGGTAAATTGGTGAATTTATCAGCGGATATCATAGAGACGATGCAAAAACAGAATCCTAACCGCTCGGTTGCCTCTTGGGCGCTTCGCTATGTGGCGAGTTTGCCCAATGTCAAAGTCGTGCTGAGCGGGATGAGCACCATGTCGCAGGTGAAGGATAATCTGAAAGTGTTCGATCCATTTATTCCGTTCAATGAAGAAGAACAAAAGATGATCACAGACATTGCCGCAAAACTGCGGGAACGAGTGAAAAACGGATGTACAGGCTGTGAATATTGTATGCCATGCCCCTTTGGCGTCAATATCCCGCAGAATTTCAAAATATGGAATGAGGAAGCCATGTATGGAGATTACGCGGTGTCAAAAGAGCTGTATGTGGCTTTAAAAGATGCGATGGCAAGCCAGTGCAAAAAATGCGGAAAATGCGAGACGATGTGTCCGCAGCATATTGCCATACGCAAAGATCTGGAGACGATTGCCGCCTATTTTGACAAGTAGATAGGAAATAAAAAGCGGATGCAGGCGATCCTTTGTCATGTTCCTATCCGCCACAATAAAACTGTTGAATAAACGGATATAAATCCATTTGACAACAGTTTTTTCATTATCGAAACCAACGTACCTTAGCAGGATCATAGCGATCCGTTTTTTCCTTCTCTTCATTTCCATAGCCGACCGCTACCGCTGCGATGGGAATCAGGTGATCCTCGATCTGATAATATCTGCGAAATGCGTCAATTCGCTCCTTGCTTGGACCAATGGCACACCAGCAGGTACCCAATCCTTGATTCACTCCCTCAATGAGCATATTTTCTATCGCTGCCGCTGCATCCACATATAGGTATTCATCCGGCTGAGAAGCATTGCGATCCCCCATAACGATGATGGCGCAATAAGCACTTTTCATCATTTGAGTATATGGCTGTAAATCAATCATAGAATGAAGCGCTTCTTTGTTTGTGACGACCATAAAACGCCATGACTGGGTATTGCGTGCGGTTGGAGCATTCATCGCCGCCCGAAGCAATGCCTCCAGCTTTTCCTCTTCTACCTCTTGATTCAAATAATTGCGAATACTTTGGCGCTTCCAAATTGCCTCTAACATAGTGTTTTCTCCTTTCATGTGTGGCGGATGCTTGATTTCATTCAGGCATCCTTTTATCAAGCAGATTTGCTTCTGCGATGATTATAACAAATTTTGTCCTTTGCGGATATGTGTGGATATCAAAATAATCATCCTTCATACAGTAAAGAGAAGGAGGCATCGCTATGGCAGTACCACAGACTAATATACAGGCATATCGCAGACAATTCTCCACTCTAAATAACAAGGCGCAGGTTCCCATCATTATAACCAATGAGAACATTCACAATCAGCGCTTTATCGGCACACATGTTGCACTATCACGGGAAAGCAATGAACATAGCGCAGTTTCTTGTGAATATGGTTGTTATAAACCCAATTCATGTCCCGTGCATAACATTTATTGTCCGATTTATTTCAATGGAATGAATGCCGGAACCGGCGGTAATGAATGGTTCGTGTAGGACAGTAAGCATCTCACTGTATAGTGTAGGTTAAAAGAGCGAAAACGACATAGAAACGGGTTGCCTTTAT
>CANPNQ010000270.1 GCA_947575425.1 uncultured Erysipelotrichaceae bacterium | reverse complement strand
TACACCGACTTCACCTCCGATCCTTCCAACCCGATTGTGTTCAACGCTCGCGGCTCGTTGGTGTTGGAACGTAAGATCAATACATTGATTCCTGATCAGGATCAAGCTATTCAATGGTAGAAAAAGAGGAGGGATAGTGGTGGCAGTAAAAACCAAATCGGAGTGCGGCTGACCCTGTAGAATAATAACTCACATTAACCAAATATCGAAATATGAATCTAAAGCGAAATATGGGTTGGCTTACAGCGGCAGTGCTCTTGTCGTGTGCCGGTTTATTAAATGCTCATGAAGCTACAAGATGGACGATTGCTTCGCCCGATAGCATTTATTGGCAAGTAAACGGCGCACACCAGGATCACATTGAGATGAGCGGACTGAAAATGTCGGTCGTGTTGCGCTACGGTGTAAACGACAGAGGCGAATGGATGATCGACCGTAATCTTATTCTGCCCACTTTCCGAACCATTCCGAACGATACGCATGGCAGCTTGCAACATCATTTTAATGGAGACTGGGCACACCTGTGCACCGTAAACGGACAGCCTTTGACAGGCGAAAAGGTGGAAACCGTCTCACTAAGCGGGTTTATGACAGTGAGAAGCATCTATGCCGATAGAGGCGTCGCATTAGTACGCACTCTTTTCCCTTCCGCTTCCCATCCGGCGTTTTGTGAGAAATATGAACTGGAAAATACGACAGACCGTCCGCTGACGGTTGAGTTTCCGTCACTCACCCTCTCCTATCGCACCGATCAAGAGAAAGGAGTGGAAGGCAGTTATCGGCTGACAGCCACGTTCTCATCTTCCGTGAAAGAGGGAACATTTCAGTTAAAATCCGGCGAAAAGGCATGGTTCCAAGTGATCTATGCCGGATATAAAGAGCATGACCGGGAACTTACGTTGCATGCAGACCGGGAACTGGAAGCGCGCCGCGACTTCCTCCGACAGTTACGAAACAATCTGGTGCTTGAAACACCCAATAAAGTCATCAATACAATGTTTTCGTTTGCCAAGATACGCAGTTCGGAAAGCATATTCGACACCCAAGGAGGATATATGCAAAGTCCTGGAGGAGAAGCGTATTATGCAGCCATCTGGGCAAACGATCAGGCAGAATATATCAATCCGTTTTTCCCTTATTTGGGCTATCAGGCGGGCAATCGCTCGGCAATGGATTCTTTCAGCCTGTTCATGCGATATATGAATGATGAATATAAACCACTGCCCTCCTCTATCATTGCCGAAGGACTGGACTGTTTCGGTGTAGCGGGCGATCGTGGAGATGTGGCAATGGTTGCTTACGGCGCGGCACGCTATGCTTTGGCATCCGGAAAACATGCCGAAGCAGAAAAATTATGGCCGCTGATTAAGTGGAGTCTAGAGTATTGCCACCGGAAACTGAATGCGGAAGGAGTAGTGACATCGGATTCCGACGAACTGGAGAATCGTTTCCCTTCCGGAGAAGCCAATCTATGTACTTCTTCTTTATATTATGACGCTCTGATTTCAGCCGCACATTTGGGAAAAGCCTTGAATAAGGAAGAGAAATTGATCAAATCTTACCGCAAGGAAGCTGCCGAACTTTATAAGAATATTCATACTTATTTTGCCCGAGAGGTGGAAGGTTATGACACCTATCGCTATTATGATGGCAACACAGTGCTACGTTCGTGGATTTGCATCCCCCTGACCATGGGCATCTACGACCAGGCAGAAGGCACGATAGCCGCCTTGTTTTCAGATAAATTATGGATGGAGAATGGCTTATTGACACAGTCGGGCACTTCTACCTATTGGGATCGCTCCACACTTTACGCTTTCCGTGGAAGTTACGCTTGTGGTGCCAGAGATATCGCGACTAAATATCTAGAGCAATATTCTACAACCCGTTTATTGGGCGACCATGTACCTTACGCTGTAGAAGCATGGCCGGAAGGAAATCAGAGGCATTTATCAACCGAGAGCGCATTGTATTGCCGTATTATGACGGAAGGCTTGTTTGGCATACGTCCCATTGCATTGAACGCTTTTACATTGACACCACAACTACCGAAAAGCTGGAATGAAATGGCTATCAGACGCATTTGCGCATTTGGCAAGATATATGATATAGAAGTGAAACGTGACAAAGGAGAACGCTTACTGGTATTCATTAAGGAAGACAACAAGACGGTCAGAAAATATAAAGTAGACAATGGCAAATCCGTAGAGGTGCGCTTCTAGCCTTCCGGAAAACTGCAAACAAGTATGTGTCAAACAGAAAAGTATGATCTAGGAGGAGGAAAACTCAATGATAACTCCATCATCCTTCTTCTGAAAGAATGGGGAGTTTAGCTATTCCCCTTTCTTATTTAACGTGAGTTCTAAGACTTCACGTTAAATAAAGTATCATAAATGCCACTATAAGCTTATTGCCATTCATCGCTTTCACCTGATTCTTGAAATGCCGATGAATAAGGAGATAGCGGGTGAAAGCGAGGGGTGAAATTGGGTGAAACAGAACATTATCGGTTTCACCTTGGCTTTTCAAAATATCCTTTGAGCTAAAACAAATATCATTATAGCTAATCCGGATATCATTATAGCTAATGAAAATAGGCTTATAGCAAATCCATTGTCAGGTATTAATAGATGAACTGTCAGATGTTAATAG
>CANPNQ010000269.1 GCA_947575425.1 uncultured Erysipelotrichaceae bacterium | reverse complement strand
ATACATTGGAAAAGGCATTGCGGGCATGTAATTTAGGGATACCGCTGAAGGTATATTCGATGATCCAAATGCAAAATGAAAGCGCAATGGATATGTATGAAAGAGTGGATCGTGTGATCTCCCATCAGGGAAATACACGATTGATGGCAAGGGTACAGCGATAGTACGCTTGCTTTTTTTGGGGGGATAGTTTTAATTGGCGAGTGGGTAAGTAAAAGAAAAGCAGGTAAAAAAGATGCAATGGGAGGGATTTATTTATGAACTGTAACAAAACCAAGAGGGCAGCTTATATTTTTGGTATTCTTACTGTTATCCATATTGTTGTTTTATATTGTGCGGTACCGAAATTTAGAAATTTATGGTATTTTGATGATCAAAGACATGCCAGCGACCATGTTATATTAACCATGGAGGAACTGGGCTATGAGAAGCACTTTGTATTATTCTCACAATACAGAGAGCAAACGGAGTTTGGCAAATGGTATGAAATTGATATTGCCAATGAGAATGGCGAGCCGATACAGGATGGATACATGCGATTTCAAATCAGCATCTGCGATGTGGATCATGAGCATGATATCGATGCTGTGCTTCGTGAATATATGACAAAAAAGAAGGATGACGCCGCACCAGCGTATGGAGAAGGTCATATTGATCTGATCGGACATGCTTGGAACGAAGAAAATATCTTTTCATATTATGTGGATATGGGTGATACGTTTTCCAATGTGGAAAAGGCGTATGCCCTATATGACATGGAGCATATACCCCAAAATCCATATTATTTGAACTATATCTTTTTGCGAAAAGATCAAAGGATTGTTAGCTTTGCTTATTTGGTAAACGGTGATTTTACCTTAAATGATGAACGGATTGCGGTAATAGAATCATTGTTTGAAAGGGAAATCAAATGAGGATGCAGGAATTGGACAACAGATCCGTTCATAATAAATGAATTCAACAGTCAGATGAGCTTGAACGAAGGTCTACCTGTCTGTTTTTGATTATGAGAACGAGAAAAGCGATTGATACCGTTAGAAATCTAAAAGATAGATTGAAATAGCAACACACAGGTTTAGAGCTCATTCACATTCCATATAGCATCCAATCATAGGAAAAAGCGTGATGAAAACATGAAAGAAATACAAAAAATGATTGGGGATTGAGACTGATTTATGATACAATAAATGTGAAAAAAGTGAAAATGTAAACGCTACCTTTCGGGATGGCGGGTTATGGAGGAAAAACATGGTTACTTTAACGAAATGGTTGGAGTTTGATCATCAGCCAAAACAGGAGGAGCTGTTTCAGCGCATCAAGGCATATGTGGAGCAACAGCTTGAAAATGCGCCATTGATCGAAGGAAAGCGCAAGGTTTATTATATATCGGCAGAGTTTCTGTTGGGGAAAATGCTGAAGCAGCATTTGTTAAGGCTGAATCTGTATGAGGAATGCGATGCCTTATTACAGACATACGGTTATACGATGCAGGAGCTGGAGGAGTGGGAGAGTGAGCCTTCCTTGGGCAATGGCGGCTTGGGACGATTGGCTGCCTGTTTTCTGGACAGCGGAGCTGATCTTGGCTATGCGCTGGATGGCATCGGTCTGTGTTATCACTTCGGCTTATTTAAACAAAGGTTTGTGAAAAATAAGCAAAAGGAAATGATTGATCCATGGTTAGACGGTGTTCATTTTTTGCGCAAATGTGATGTGGTATATCCCGTGCGCTTCGGGCACACCAAGGTGTCGGCGCGCCTGTATGAGATGGATATTCTCGCCAAGGATGGAAGGAAAAATGTTTTGCATCTCTTTGATTTGGAGGGGGTAAAGGAAGAAATGGTAGAAGCGGGAGGCATCGGCTTTGATCCTTGTGATATCACCCGCAATCTGACCTTATTTCTCTATCCCGATGACAGTACGAGAGAAGGAAAACGGTTGCGGATCTATCAGCAGTATTTCATGTGCTCCTGTGCTGCCCAATACATTTTGGAAACACATAAGAAGCAAGGGAAGCATTTGCGTGAATTAAGCGAGTCGGTGATGATCCAGATCAATGATACGCATCCGACATTGATTATACCGGAGCTCATTCGCTTGCTGATGCGCGAGGGGCTGACGATGAAAGAAGCTATTCCTATCGTATCTGCTACCTGTGCCTATACCAATCATACAATCTTGGCAGAAGCGCTTGAAACATGGCCCTTGGATGATCTGAAGCAGGTGGTGCCACAGCTGACAGCGATCATTGAGGCATTGGATGCAATCAGTGTCTGTCGCGGTGATCCCATCGCTACTCATATCATCGATGAACAACAGCAGGTTCATATGGCGCATATAGATATCCATTACGGTTCCAGTATCAATGGTGTGGCTGCGCTTCATACCCATTTATTGATGCAGCATGAGTTAAAGGATTTTTATGCGTGCTATCCCGATAAATTTCATAATGTGACCAACGGGATCTCGTTTCCCCGTTTTCTGTATGGCTGTAACAGGGAATTGACCCAATGCTTGGAGGAGACCATCGGCACCGACTTTTATGAGGATGTGACAAAGCTGCATACGCTGATGTCACATCAAGAGGATGAGGTATTCTGCCAACGTTTGATCGCTGTGAAACAGGATAAAAAGCGGCAGTTCTGCGCAAATATCG
>CANPNQ010000268.1 GCA_947575425.1 uncultured Erysipelotrichaceae bacterium | reverse complement strand
ATTGGCAGCACATATCTCACGCCATGAGATATTGTTTCAAGCCTTTGTGAATGCATTTGTGCGTTTTGCATCAGATAATGTATATTACAGCGGACAAAGCAACATGTTATATCAGCCGGAGTTTGCCGACATTGAAAAGCTGAAGAAGCTGATGAGCATGCTGGAGGATTCCTCCTTGTGGCGGCAGCTAGCGAATCATGAAGGGGATCTGATGGTACGCATCGGCGATGAAAATGGCAATGAGGTATTGCATATGGACAATGTAGCTGTGGTTGCCAGCAAGTTCCGTTTGAATGATGAGGAGGAAGGACAACTGATGATCGTAGGTCCGACACGTATGGAATACAATCGTGTGGTTGCCCTAATGGAATATATGAGCAAGGTCATCGAAGAGATGGTTTGCGATGAGTACAGTAAACGATAGGAGGTACTTATGCAGGACGAGAATAAGCAGGAAACGTTAGCGCAGGAGGAAAAGGAAACCACTGCCGAGGAGAAAGCTGTCAAGGAAGGCAAAAAAGCATCCAAGGGATCTAAGGAGCCAAAGGAAAAAGGCACAAAGGAATCCAAGGGTGATAAGGAAGAAAAAGGAAAATTTGCGAAAAAGAAAAAGGTGGTAGAGCTGGAAGCGGAAATCGCTAAGCTAAACGAAGAATTGGCCGCCAGTAAAAATGCCTATTTCAAGGCATATGCCGATGCGGAAAACATGAAGAAGCGCTTACAGAATGAAGCGGATAATGTGAAGAAGTATCGGGCACAGGGCTTTGCCAGCGAGGTGCTTCCGGTATTGGATTCCTTAGAGCGGGCGCTCGATGTCAAGGTGGATGATCAAAACATCAAGAATTATGTCAAGGGCTTTGAAATGATTTACACGCAGTTGAAGCAAGTGCTGGAAAAGGAAGGCGTTGTAGAAATACAAGCATTGAATCAGACCTTTGATCCCAATTATCACAATGCATTGATGCAGGAAAAGGTAGAGGGAGTGGAAAGCGGTACAGTGATTGAGGTATTGCAGAAAGGCTATATGCTGAAGGATCGCGTATTGCGGGCATCGCTGGTAAAGGTCAGCGAGTAGAGCGGGATATACGCATATCAAATATCAATAGCAAGTGAAATGTAAGATAAATATTGAAATATATAAGGAGGAAATCTATATGAGTAAAATTATCGGTATTGATTTAGGAACCACAAATTCTTGTGTCAGCATCATGGAAGGCAGTGACTGCAAGGTCATTACGAATCCAGAGGGAAACCGTACAACGCCATCTGTGGTAGCGTTTAAAAACGGAGAGCGCGTGGTTGGCGATGCCGCAAAGCGTCAGGCAGTAACGAATAAGAATACGGTAAGCAGTATCAAGCGCAAGATCGGAACCAATGAAAAGGTAACGCTGGAAGGAAAGGAATATACGCCGCAGGAGGTTTCTGCGATGATCCTGCAATACTTGAAAGGGTATGCAGAGGACTATCTGGGAGAAAAGGTAGATCGGGCAGTCATTACCGTACCGGCATACTTCAATGATGCACAGCGTCAGGCGACGAAGGATGCAGGAAAGATTGCCGGTCTTGAGGTGGAGCGTATCATCAATGAGCCGACAGCTGCGGCATTGGCCTATGGCTTGGATAAGACAGATCAGGAACAGAAGGTCCTTGTCTATGATTTAGGCGGAGGCACTTTCGACGTCTCAATTTTGGAATTGGCAGACGGTACCTTTGAGGTATTGTCCACCAATGGTGATACCCGTTTGGGCGGTGATGATTTTGATAACGTGGTCGTTGACTGGATGGTAGATACCTTTAAGAAGGAAAACGGTGTTGATTTAAGCAAGGATACGATGGCAATGCAGCGACTGAAAGAAGCTGCGGAAAAGGCGAAAAAGGACTTGTCTGGTATGGCGCAGACGCAGATCTCCTTACCGTTCATCTCTGCCGGAGCTGATGGTCCGCTACACTTTGAGTCCAGTTTGACCAGAGCGAAGTTTGATGAGATGACCAAGCATTTGGTAGAGCGAACCATGGAGCCGGTACGTAACGCATTGCGTGATGCAGGCTTGACAAAGAATGATATTCACCAAGTATTATTGGTGGGTGGATCAACGCGTATTCCGGCTGTACAGGAAGCGGTTAAGAGCATTTTGGGAAAAGAGCCGAACCGTTCTGTGAACCCGGATGAGGTCGTAGCGATGGGCGCTGCCATTCAGGGGGGTGTCATCGCCGGTGATGTGAAGGATGTCTTGTTGCTTGATGTAACACCATTGTCTTTGGGAATTGAAACGATGGGTAGTGTGATGACGGTGTTAATACCGCGTAACACAACAATCCCTGCCAGCAAATCACAGATCTTCTCCACAGCTGCCGATAATCAGCCGGCAGTGGACATCCGTGTATTGCAGGGAGAGCGACCGATGGCAAACGACAATAAGGAGCTCGGTTTGTTCAAACTGGATGGTATCGCTCCGGCACGTCGTGGTGTACCGCAGATTGAAGTCAAATTCGATATCGATGTCAATGGTATCGTCCATGTATCCGCAACTGATAAGGGAACTGGTAAGCAGCAGTCTATTACGATTCAAAACTCCAGCGGTTTGAGTGACGAGGAAATTGATCGCATGGTGAGGGAAGCGGAGGAGCACAAGGCAGAGGATGAAAAGCGCAAAGA
>CANPNQ010000267.1 GCA_947575425.1 uncultured Erysipelotrichaceae bacterium | reverse complement strand
CATCAGTTTTCCCAAAAACTCATGATAGCGATAACAACTCACCGACGCCATGGAACGTGCTTTTTTCACTTCCTCATGATCCTCCCCAAAGGCGTTGCCGATAATCACGGTACACCCCTCCGCAATATTGCTCGCATCAAAGGATAAGATAGGAATATGGCGATCTTCCAATGCTTTTTGGGTAAATATATATTTTTCGATATCGGATCCTTGAACCGCCTCACCGCGATCTGCCATGATAGTAGCGAGTGATGCCATTCCCGATCCCTTGATTCCGATAAAATGATACAGCATGAATAAGCACCTCTTTTTTTTATTTATTTATCTTTTATTCCTTTATAGTATATGTTGCGTCACTTTGATCTGTGCGGATCATCTCATCATCGCCAAACAGACTGAATTGTAACAAATCATCGCTTGGCTCACTTGTCTCTTCCTTCCCCAGCAGCTCTTCTAACGGAACGCGGATCAGCTCCTCATCCTCCAGTACATCATCATCGTAGCTAATCTCTTCCTGTGGCATAAAGGATGCATAATCGCTTTCCTCGATCAGATCAGCAACATCCAAATGCTCCTTGGCTTCTTCCTCAAACACCTCTAATTCCGTTGCCCCATACATCGGCGAAAGGATTGTTCCCAATGGATTGGTGCGGGGTGTGCTGGAAATAGTTGTTCGCATTTGCGGAACGCTGGGCGGTAGCGGATCGCTTGGACGCGTGCTAGTTTGTTCATCCACACCGAAAATCGGTGAGATCACCGGTGTAAATTCAAATTCCTTTTTCATTGGCTCGCTACGCTTCATACTGCGTTTTTCGCTGCGTACTTCATTTCGCTGTACACTGCGTTTCACCGTGGTCGCTGTTACCTCCCGATCCGCATCAATCTTCGTAAATTTTTTCTCCTGCCGTCTGCGCTGTGTCATCAAAGGCTCTTCCTCACGCTGCGGCTGGCTCAGCGGCTTACTTTTCGGTTGTGAGCTTGGCGCATGCTTGCCCTGCACCATTTCCTCCTCATAGGAATGTGCCTTGGGGCGATAGGTTTCATGGAGCGTTACTTCCTCCAATTCCCCTTCTTCTTCGATTTCTTCCTCTTCCTCAAACAGAAAGCCGACCAATTTTTTAAATACGCTCACGTTGTTCATCCTCTCTTGTATCTGATTCTTATTTCAACGATGCCAGAAATGCATCGATCTCTGCTTCACTTTTCCTAAGCTTGGAAACAAAACGTCCAAGCTCTTTCCCCTGACCCACAGCGATAAAACTGGGAATGCCCATCACCATCAGCTCCTGTGCCAGTTCCATATGCTCATCACGATCCACATAATAAAAGGTATAGTCGTGATATTTGCTTACTAAGCGCTCCATAAACGGTTCAATAAAACGACAATCCGGGCACCATCCGGCACTGAATACAAATATGCTGATCGCCTCTGCCTCCTTGGCATCCATAAATTCGTTTGCATCTTTCATTGCTTTCATATATTCTTTCATGCTCATTCCAATTCCTCCTTCCATTAGGGTTCACTATCCCCCTGTGTATCATCACCGCTCAACAGCTCCTGTAAAGAACCGCTGGAGGGTAAGTGCTGTTCCAGATAATCCAAAGTCTCCTTCTTTGTCTGCGTCAACGATTTCAAAGAATATGCCTTTAGAATTTCCTCTTCCTCATAGCGGACAGAACGCATCAGAGTAAACATCGCTTTCAGCATAGAGGGAACCTCTGCCCTAGGTACAACACTGTAAAGCTTGACATAAGAACCATTCAAATAGAGGAGATAGGCTTTATCGCCGGAAATCATTCGCAGCGTATAAGGATGATACTCTTTCTGCTCGTTTTGGTATACACCGCTGAAATACAAGCCATCCGTTTTTTTCTCTACGCTGACCTCCAATGAGATCGGCTCTGTATATTCACCAGCGCTCTTCTCTTCGCTTGAATTTTCACTCTGCGCATCGCTCTGAGAGTCTTCCTTATGTCCTAAAGCCTCCTGATTTTCACGCATGTCCGTTTTTTCCGATGTATTATTTTCAGGATCCCTTGGCTCCTGTGCTTCATCTGAATAATATTCCTTAATCACAATAGCACCCGGATCAAAATTCATGATCACGCGATATCCATCTTTCATCAATACTTCGCTTAATTCATTCGCATCCCGCTGTCCCATTCCCTTAGGCAAATAATAGGAATAGCGCCGCTTGGTCCGGTTGGAACCGCTGAGCGGCTCCATCGCTGCAAGTTCATTCAATTCCTCCAAAATTCGCTCAGGCAAATCCGAATCCGAGCTTCCACAGCCGCTCAAACATATCAAACATAGCACAGCTGCGAAAACTTTTTTCATGATTTCCCTCCTAACATTTACATTCCTACCTATTATATCATGTTAATGCCTTGATAGAATAGTGTTTTTATCATAAAAACGATCGTTTTCTCTTGACCTCAAGGCATCCTAACGAGATAATTTCCATTTTATTCCAATAGATTCTTGCTTATTTTGATTTCAAGACCACATGATCTCTTCCTTCCAATTTCTTATGTGTTTATTAGCGTTTCTTTTTATCTGTATTGATATAGGGATATTTTCGCCATACCGCACGATAGATCGGTTGATGAAGGGAGAGAAAACGCTGTTCATATTCGCTGATCGCATCCTCCTCATGCATTTCGCGG
>CANPNQ010000266.1 GCA_947575425.1 uncultured Erysipelotrichaceae bacterium | reverse complement strand
ATTTTCAGATATCCGGGGTTTTTACATCAGTGTCATTATTACAGGAGGACTTTTGACTGTTTTGATGATGCTTAGTTTACGCCTCGGATATTTATTGCTTAGAAGGCATCATGCAAAATCAGGTAGCATAAAAGAGAACGTAGTTATTATCGGTGCTGGAGATGGTGGATATATTCTTTTAAGGGAAATTCAGCAGAATGATAAAATGAGGGTCAATGTGATCGGATTTGTGGATGACCAGCGTGTTAATAAGATGGTAAACGGGTATTATGTACTGGGAAGCACATATGATTTGCCGGAAATCGTTCAAAAATATCATGTGGATGCAGCGTATATTGCGATACCAAGCGCAACAAAAGCAGACCTTAGAAGGATGAATGATATATGTCAATCGTTAAAAATAAGAACGAAAATAATGAAAGAGGTCGATATGCTTCTGGAAGAAAATCCGGAGAAGAAGTATCCGATAGAAGACATTTCTATAGAAGATCTGTTGGGACGCGGAGAAATTCATTTGGAGCAGGAGGAAGTAATCTCCTATTTGAGCGATAAAGTAATAGCAGTGACAGGGGCAGGAGGATCTATTGGTTCCGAGTTATGCCGGCAAATTGCAAAATTTAAACCCAAACAATTATTGTTAATTGATATCAACGAGAACTCCTTGTATATGTTGGAGCAAGAATTTAACCGCAATAAGATCCATGCACAGTTAAGCAAGGAAATTGACACAAAAACGTTAA
Source organism: uncultured Erysipelotrichaceae bacterium (assembly GCA_947575425.1). Classification (GTDB taxonomy): domain Bacteria; phylum Bacillota_I; class Bacilli_A; order Erysipelotrichales; family Erysipelotrichaceae; genus C-19. The sequence continues at coordinate 1,934 of CANPNQ010000266.1, read as the reverse complement.
TCGTATCCATACGTGATTATGCCGCGTTAAATCAAGTTTTCAAGCATTATCGTCCAGAGGTAGTATTTCATGCGGCTGCACATAAGCACGTACCCTTAATGGAGATAAGACCACAGGAAGCGATAAAAAATAACGTATTCGGGACCAATAATGTGATACAGGCTTGTATCAAAAATAAGGTATCGAGGTTTATCATGATCAGTACTGATAAGGCAGTCAATCCTACCAATGTGATGGGAGCTACCAAACGGATGACAGAAATGCTTTTGCAGGCATATGGAAATAACGGTATCACCAAAATGGCAGCTGTTCGCTTTGGGAATGTGTTGGGGTCTAACGGATCTGTAATTCCGATTTTCCAGCAACAGATAACGGAAGGTGGTCCGGTTACGATAACGGACAAAAGGATCACACGGTATTTTATGACAATTCCGGAAGCTGCACAACTTGTATTGCAGGCAGGGTATTATGCGGATAAAGGTGAAATATTTGTGTTGGATATGGGAGAGCCGATAAAAATACTTGATTTAGCAGAAAAAATGATCCGGTTATCGGGTTATAAACCTTATGAAGAGATTGATATCGTAGAGATTGGACTTCGTCCTGGCGAAAAGATGTTTGAAGAATTGCGGTTGGGAAATGAATTTGCGACTAAGACCAAAAATGATCTGATTTATAAGATCAATGTGATGGATATTACCAAGGAACAGGCAGAGGAAAAACTTAGCACTTTGAGCGAAATGCTGGAAAAGGAATTGTCAAAAGATATATATCGTGATACCATGTTAGAGTTGATTAAATGTGAAGGGATGATAAACGGATGAGTGAAAAGTCAAATAGAATGAATATACCGTTTTCTCCTCCCGATATAACTGAATCAGAGATCAAAGAGGTCGTAGATGCATTGCGCTCAGGTTGGATAACAACAGGGCCAAAAACAAAACAATTTGAAAAAGAATTAGCTCAGTTCAGTAACACGGAAACTATGGTATGTTTCAATTCGGCAACAGCCGCATTAGAAATGACACTTCGTCTGCTGGGGATTAAAACTGGGGATGAAGTGATTGTCCCTGCGTATACATACACTGCTTCATGCAGTCCGATTTGTCATGTGGGGGCGACTCCGGTGATGGTCGATGTAGCGAAGGATTCTTTTGAAATGGATTATGAACAATTGGAAGCTGCAATCACAGAAAGAACCAAGGCGATTATACCAGTAGATCTGGCCGGTATCTTATGCGATTATGATCGCCTTTTTAATATTGTTAATCGAAAAGCACACCTATTTCGTGCGAATAATGAGATACAGGAAGCATTTCATAGAGTGATCCTATTGTCAGATTGCGCCCATGGTTTTGGAGCATGCAGATATGGAAAAAAAACTGGTTCCATCGCTGATTTTACGGTATTCTCCTTTCATGCGGTAAAGAATTTAACTACGGCAGAAGGTGGTGCAGTCACATGGAAAAGGATCAGCGGTATTGAAAACGAGCAGATTTATCATCAGTATCAGTTATTATCTTTGCATGGACAGACAAAGGATGCATTGAATAAAAATAAATTGGGATGTTGGGAATATGATATTATGATGCCAGCTTATAAATGTAATATGACGGATATTCAGGCAGCGCTTGGTTTGGCTCAGTTGAGTCGTTACAAAGATATGATGACAAGAAGGCATAAAATCATTCAAATGTATGATGAAAGATTGCGAACGCATTTCATCAGTACTTTGAACCATAAGAACGAATTTCATCAATCTAGCGGACATTTGTATCTGACCCGTATCCATGGTATTGATGAGAAGCAGCGCAATCGAATCATTCAACAAATGGCTGAAAAAGGAATCTCGTGCAATGTTCATTACAAGCCGTTGCCGATGCTAACTGCTTACAAGGATATGGGCTTTCACATTGAAGATTTTCCAAATGCAT
>CANPNQ010000265.1 GCA_947575425.1 uncultured Erysipelotrichaceae bacterium | reverse complement strand
AATGTGTACTCTGTCATACATTCTGTGTGCCTTTTGTATCTTCTACTTTATTTTACCAAATCAAGAATGAGATTGCAATAACTTTTTATCATACTGGGAAGTAGCGTGACATCTCTTATGTATGCAAACCCTTCGCTTCTTCCTTCATCACATCATCAAAATCGTACCAAATATCCTCCCACTGACCGATCGTATCTCTACTTCTGGCATGCACATAAGAACGAAATGCAATCTGCATAATACTCGCAAGAATCGGCGATAATATTACCCCTACAATGCCAAACAGTGCTTCTCCGACAAACAATGCCGCAAACGTCAATATCGGTCTTACATCCATCGTCTTATGAAAAATCATCGGCTGCACGATATTTGCCTCAATCTGTTGCATGACCCAAATCAAAAATAGGGTGATCAAAGGCACGGTATCATAACTCAGCACTGCCACAAGGATGACAAACACCAATCCAATCGTTGGTCCGATATACGGAAACAGATTGCTTAGAGCCAAAATCAGCGCATATAATAATGCATTGGGAAAATCTGCCGCATATAAGATTACACCGCTGGTTACACTGACAAATACCAAATCCAGCAAAGTACCGCTTAGATATTGAAACACGATATTGCTCATCGTTTTATAAAAATTGCCAAACCAATGATAATTATGAAATAATCTACGAGCAGAACGCTTCCAGAATTCCAAATCAATGGAAATAAAAAATGCAGTCATATACGCAATTCCATAATCCATTGCTGTATCAAGAAACGAGCGCAGGGAGGATAAGATCATCACAGTACCATCCTTCATAAAGCTATTCTCATCCTCGATAAATTGTTCTAAAACAATGTGATGTTCATATAAGATACTTTTGAGTTTCTCGATCCACTCCGGAAGCAATGAGGCAACATCTACGATCTGTTGATACAAGATCGGTACAAACACAACGAGCAATAATGCCATCGCACCCAAAATGCCGACATATACAAACACCACCGCTGTCTTCAGTTTCATATGAACTGCAAGGCGATCAATCACCGGCTGTAACAGAAAAGCAATCAAAATTCCACCAAATAAGGGAAACAAGGCATGACACAAAGAAACCAGACGATCATACAACATGAGCTGCTTTAACAGTGCCATGGCTAACAGAAGCGCACCCAAAAAAGGGATTGCCATCAGCGAGATCCGGATGAGCTCTTTACTATGTTTATTCATATGCGACCATACTTTCTGATAAAGGAAAACCCCGATGACGGGGTTTATTCCAAGTCCATGCAGTCACACATCGTATCATATGCTTTATGCATTTTGCGTACTGCTTTTTTCTTTGTTCGCTCACCTTGGCGGCACAAATCATGCAACTCATCCTCTTTTTGATAACCGACATACATACCAGCCGCAAAGCCAACCAAGGCAGCCATCATACACTTGTTCATCATATCACTCCTATCCTGTGGATAGTATGTGTACTTCACATGCTGATTATGCGTTCTTCTCTTCATCAAAAGCTATCAAGATCCGTTGTTTGAGTGTACTTTTGCGCAAATGGTGGGAATGCTGATGAACTGCTTTGCTTAATGCTTCCTGTTCTCCCAGCAAAACCAAGGATTTCTTCGCTCTGCTTACGCCTGTATACAGTAGCCTACGCTCCAGCATATGGCGATATTGCATTACCAGCGGCATGATCACGATTGCATATTCACTGCCCTGTGCCTTATGGATCGAAGTACAGTAGGCATGCGTAATATGATAGATCGCATCTCCGCTGTATTCTACGATCACATCATCAAAACTTGCGATAATCCGATTGAGCTTGGAAACATCCTCACTGGCATAGATAATTTCAATGATCTCACCGATATCGCCATTGTATACATCATCATCCGGCTGGTTTTTCAGTTGCAGAATCTTATCTCCTTCGCGAAACAAGCGATATCCGATACGTATCTCTCGCTTATCCTTGGAGGGAGGATTCATTAGCCCCTGCAATGCATGATTTAGCGCATCAATGCCAGCCACACCGTTGTACATTGGTGCCAATACCTGAATATCCTGATTATCATATCCCTTTTCATAGGCGCTCTCGACAATCTGTAACACCCGATGTGTCACCTCATGAGGGCTGCATGCAAAAAACGCTGCATCCTTTGCCTTTGCCAAGGAGGCATAATATCCTTCTTTGATCTCATGCGCCAATGTAATCACATCGCTTCCCTCACTTTGACGAAAGATCTTTTCTAAAAAGATAGTAGGAAAGCAGTCACTCTCGATCAGATCCTGCAATACACAGCCCGGACCCACACTGGGCAGTTGATCCTTATCACCGATCAACAGGATCTTCGCAATCTGCTTCCCAGCCTTTAACAAAGAATAAAAGACCCATGCATCTACCATTGAAAACTCATCTACAATCAATATATCCACATCTAAAGGGTCCATTCCATCCTTGGTAAAGCGATTGCTTTCCAAATCCCATTTTAACAGAGAATGAATGGTTGTCGCTTCTCCGCTGCTTAATTGCGATAAACGCTTGGCAGCTCTACCAGTCGGTGCACACAAAGCGATGCTTGCCTGCGGATAAAGCTTCTTGGCAAGATGCAAAATCCCCTTGACGATCGTCGTCTTTCCCGTTCCCGGTCCTCCGCTGATGATCGCCAGCGGCTCCGCAAAAAATTTGGCAATCGC
>CANPNQ010000264.1 GCA_947575425.1 uncultured Erysipelotrichaceae bacterium | reverse complement strand
AAAGAGAACAAATGGAGAATGCCCAAGGTAAGAATAGAATGCCCATATATAAAGCAGGGCGATGGCAAAACGGTTCAACTGAAATCCTGCCATCCTCTTTTGCTTATATGGAAAAAAAGATCACTTCCGATTCGCATCAGAAATGATCTTATAGCAGATATCATGACAGAAAAATAATACCATGCGCGCTATCCTTCTTCAAACTGGGAATTATAGAGCTGTGTATAGAATCCATTTTCTGCCATCAGATCCTCATGATTGCCGGCTTCTACGATATCGCCATCCTTCATGACCAAAATCAGATCGGCATCGCGAATGGTAGAAAGACGATGTGCGATCACAAAACTGGTGCGATTTTCCATCAGCTTCGCCATCCCCTTTTGAATCAATACCTCCGTTCTTGTATCAACTGAGGAGGTCGCCTCATCCAAAATCAATATTTTGGGATCAGCCAGAAATGCCCGGGCGATCGTCAGCAGCTGCTTTTGTCCTTGTGAGATATTATTGGAGTCCTCATTGATCTCTGTCTCATATCCTTGATCCAGCGTCCGAATGAAATGATCCACATAAGCCGCATCAGCCGCCTTCATCACATCCTCATCGCTGGCATCCAATTTACCATAACGAAGATTATCCATAATCGTTCCATGAAACAGCCATGCATCCTGAAGCACCATGCCGAACAGAGAACGCAGATCACTTCTGCGCATATCGGTGGTTTTGATCCCATCGATATAGATGGCTCCGCCATTCAATTCATAGAAGCGCATCAACAGCTTGACGATGGTCGTCTTACCGGCTCCGGTAGGTCCAACAATGGCAATCTTCTGCCCTGCCTTGATATACATGGAAAAATCATGAATGATGATCTTATCCTTGTGATAGCCAAAGTGGACATTTTCAAAAGTAACCTGACCTTTCAGCTTACAATGACCTGTTTCATCATAGATCTCAATCGGATTCTCGCATTCCGCACTTTCTTCCTTCTCATTGAGGAATTCAAAGACACGCTCTGCGGCCGCCGCCGTGGATTGCAGCATATTCATCACCTGCGCCATCTGCGTAATCGGTTGATTAAAGCTTCTGACATATTGGATAAATGCCTGAATATCACCAATTTGAATACTGCCCTGTGCCGCAAGATAGCCACCGAGTATACATACACCGACATATCCAATGTTACCGACAAAGCCTGTGATCGGCTGCATCAATCCTGAGAGGAATTGCGATTTCCATCCTACATGATACAGATCATGGTTATGCTTTTGAAATTGATCGATGCTGTGCTTCTCTCCGTTGAATGCCTTCATAACGATATGAGCGCTATACATCTCTTCAATGTGTCCATTGACCTCACCCAAAAAACGCTGTTGGCGAACAAAGTATTTCTGCGATTTTTTTACAATGGATAACACAAGGAACAAGGATAGAGGAACGGTGAGCAAGGCTACCAGCGTCATTTGCCAACTGATCGATAGCATCATGATAGAATAACCGATAATATTGACCGTACTGGTGATTACCGTATTCAAACTCTGACTCAATGATTGCGCTAATGTGTCCACATCATTGGTGACACGGGATAAAATATCACCGTGGGAATTCGCATCAAAATAAGAGAATGGCATCCGATTGATCTTAGCGGCAATCTTTTGGCGCAGATCGTACGCAGTATGCTGCGTCACCCCTGACATAATAAACTGCTGAACAAAGGAAAATATACCGCTCGCCACATATAAGGCGATCATCAGATAGATGATCTGTAAAATGTAATCAAAATCAATTTCTCCGCTGCCACTGACCTTTGCCATAAATCCCTCTGCCAATGCGGTAGTCGCATTGCCTAAAATTTTTGGTCCAACGATCATAAAGATCGTACCGAGAATCGCAAAGATCATCGCCAATAGGATCTTCCCATAATAAGGACGCATATAGGCAAAAAGCAGATGCATCGTGCCTTTAAAATCCTTTGCCTTCTCGGCAGGACCGCGTCCCATCGGCCCATGTCCCATTCTGCGCGGAGGACGCTTTGGCTGATCACTCATGATTCAATTCCTCCTTTGATAATTGGGAATAGGCGATCTCCTGATACACCTCACAGCTGTTTAATAGCTCCTCATGCTTACCGATACCAACGATTTTGCCTTGATCTAAAACAACAATCTGATCCGCATGCATGATAGAGGAGATACGCTGTGCCACCAACAGAACACTTGCCTGTGTTTCCTTGATCAATTCGTTTAACTGCTTTCGTAACAGCGCATCCGTTTTAAAATCCAAAGCGCTGAAAGAATCATCAAAGATATAGATCTCCGGCTGTTTTACCAAAGCACGGGCAATCGACAGCCGCTGCTTCTGTCCGCCGGAAACATTAGTTCCTCCCTGCGCAATCGCTGTCTCAAAGCGATCCGGCTTCGCCATAATAAACTCCGTTGCCTGCGCGATATCACTCGCCTGACGCATTTCTTCCTCACTGGCATCTTCTTTGGCATAGCGCAGATTGGAAGCGATAGTTCCGGAAAACAGCACGCCTTTTTGCGGAACATAGCCGATCTTATCACGCAGATCACTTTGTTTTACCTCGCGAATATCCACGCCATCCACAAGAATCGCTCCCTCACTGACATCATAGAAGCGAGGGACAAGATTCACAAGGGTGGACTTTCCGCTGCCGGTACTGCCGATAAAGGC
>CANPNQ010000263.1 GCA_947575425.1 uncultured Erysipelotrichaceae bacterium | reverse complement strand
TCTCCGATCCCCCGATCCAAGGCAAAGCCAAGTGCTTCCCGCTTTTGCGTGGCACCCTCTTCAATCAGCATCATAACCATATCCTCATTGCGTGTAAATACTGCATGAACCAACAGCGGATATCCGTTATAGATCCAGTTGGGATCTCCGCCACGATGAATTAATCTCCTTGCTTCCGCAACATTTTCATCCCATACTGCATTTAACAGTCGCTTTGCCAGTTTTCCTTCCAATTCCTGATTGTGCTTTAATAATCGTAACATCATATGAATCAACCCTTTCTGTTGACCATAGGATATCAAATATTGTGACATTATTTATGTCACAATGCAATAAAAAAGCAAAAATTTTATTCTTATTTTCTTATTTTTCATACTCAGTATGCAGTTGATAGTTTCCATAGGTCAATTCGCAGAAATTGTTCCACATCAATGACTTTAACTTCAAAATCTCTTATTTACGCCATGGCAAGGATTTTTTATAAAATGAATCGCTTCTTTCATCCTACCTCATGACTGTTTACGTATCTCCTATGAATACAAAGTATGTACATGCGCCCAGCAAAGCTTCAACCTCATCCACATCCATAAAAAAAGCAGGATCACTCCTGCCTTTCCTCACTTAATCCTCTTCATTCATTCCATTGGCGGTATTGTTATTGGTGGTGCTGTTGGATCCATTGATCGTATCGTTTTTGACCTTTTGATCCGGCTGTGCAGCATCATTATACTCACTTGCATTCTCACCGTTGAACGGATTGGCATCTCCGTTTTGCGTCCGCTGTGCCTCGTTGATCAAGCTCTGTTCATCGCTTGTTTTGGGTGAAACACTGATATTGGGCATATAGCCGGTAAATATGCTGATAAAATCATTCATGTCCACATTAGGGTCATACACAAACAAATAATCTCCATTGACTGCCGCATTGTAATTTTGTTCCTGCCCGTCATGATTGACCTTGACTGTACCGTTTTTCTGTGCGGATTCTAGCAGTGCCTTCATGCTTTCATCCTCAGATTTTAAACGATACAGATAACCTGTGTTTCCCTGATAGGTAAAGCTTCTGCCCTCATGTGCCGCAAAATCCATCTGATCGAGTGACCTCATCTGATCCATGGTAACGCCTTGTTCATTTAAATAGGCAATCATGCGATCCATCGTATCACTCGCAGAACTTTGATTTTGTGGCGGGTTTGTTTCTGTTTGGTTTGCCTTGCTTTGTGGATTGGGCGTGTTGGTATCCTCATCCTTTCCCATACTGCATCCGCTGATCATAAACAATCCGGCAAGTGAACATACTGCCAGTTTCTGTAACGGTTTCATAAGATATCCTCCTTATTGCGCTATGGTTAGTATGCGCAACGTGGGGAGGAATATACATGATTATGCTGCTTCCCCCTGCGTTTTTTCTTGCGGTGGTCGCTTGCGTACGGTAAAGAAGGATACCTTGCGGGCATCAAAAATAAACCATGCGAACAATAAGGTTCCTTTACAGATTGAACTCATCGTAATCGCCCACCAAATTCCGTTTAGACCGATTGCCTCACTCAATAGGATTGCCAAGGGAATGCGGGCAGAAGTAAGGATAATGGATACGATACTGGGCGGCACAGTCCTGCCTAAACCGTCAAATGCACCGGCCGTAGTAATTTCAACACACATAAATAATTGCGAAACGCCGAGAATGCGCAGATAATCAATGCCCAATGCCAACACATTGTTCTCATCGATAAAAATACGGAAGATCACATCGGGCCAAACAATCAATAAAATGCTGCAAAAAAGTCCCCATACCACTATGATCGTCATGGAAAGGCGGTATCCCTGCTTGATGCGATCGATATGACCGGCACCGCAGTTTTGGGCGACAAAGCTGTTTAAAGCAGCGGCATAGCCTTCTGCGCTCATCCATGAAATCGATTCGATCTGACTGCCGACCTTTTGAACTGCCACAGCCCCGTCCCCCCACTGTGCCGCTTGACGAGCCAGCACCATGGAGATCGAGGAAAACAACATACTTTGTAAGGCTGTCGGCAATCCGATCAAAAAGATCTCCTTATAATCATCCCATGGCATATGATGAAACAGATCCATATGGGAAAAGATGACTTCCTCACTGCGTACCGCAAAGAAAAATAGCACACTGACAAGCGCTTGTGCCGATATCGTAGCGATCGCCGCCCCCATAACACCCAACGCCGGAATGATTCCCCAGCCAAAGATCAGCACAGGATCCAAAACAATATTTACCAGTAATCCGATTGTCGTTACCTGAAAGGAAATGCGACTGTTTCCCATCGCAGTCAAGGTACCGGTAAACAACTGATTGAGAAAGGAAAAAATCACAAGACCGCAGGTGATCAATAAATACACATAGGCATCCCTGACAACCATGGGATCATACCAAATCCTACGCCGAATGCGATTGCCATCTGAAAAGAGGCAGCCGCATATTGACGTGCTTGCTGCGGCGCACCCGCTCCCAACTCCTGAGCCACCTTGATCTGTCCGCCCATTTTGGCTATCGTGGCCAAGCCATTGGAAAACCACATGAACATGCCCGCAGCTCCGATCGACGCAACAGCATCACTGCCGATCTTCCCGATCCATATCATATCAGTTAAATTATATGCCATCTGTATCAAGCTTGTCGCCATGATCGGCAATGCCAAGGCGCTAAGTGCATACAGGAT
>CANPNQ010000262.1 GCA_947575425.1 uncultured Erysipelotrichaceae bacterium | reverse complement strand
CGAGGATATTTTAGCGGCATCGATCGGACAGTATGAGTACAGTGGGATTCCCGGAGAGGGCAGACCGATTCTGTTGGCAGGACATAACGGTTCACATTTTAAACAGCTGAAGGAGTTTGAAAAGGGCGATCATGTTATCATGGAGACGGAGTATGGTCATTTTGTCTATGAGGTTACGGATATGAAGATTATGGCAGCGAGTGAGTTTGACAGCGCTATTTTAGATAAGCAAGAAGAATTTTTGATCATGTACTGTTGTTACCCATTTGATTCCTTGCGTACGGAGGATCGCTACTTTGTCTATGCGAAAAAGCTAGAAGGCTTACAGATTGAGGGGGATGGCGCATGGAAAGAATAAAGGCATTGGCTCGTTTGGCGGCGATGATCGCTGTGGTGATCTTTCTGAGTACATGGGTTTCTTGGTGGTATAGTGAAAGCGAGTCAAGTCAGGGAGCCTATGAGCAGTTGAATACCCATATGAAAAGCATACAGGCACAGATGGACGAGAATCAGACATATGTACCTTTGATGAGTGAGGAAGCATTTCGTCAGGACTTTTCCCAAGAGGAGGTAAGTGACTATATAGATACATGGATGATGCAGGCACTGGGGGAACATAGGTATTCACAGGAAATCATCGAGGAAGTAAAGACAGAGATCCTTGGCTTATATGAAAGCCAAAGAGAATTGGCAAAGGATCAGACATATCATCATTATGTGAATATCGTACGGGGCGTCACTCTCACGGTGATTGTGCTGGCACTTGTCATTGCTTATCTGATCAAGCAAAAACAAGGGCTGAAGAAATAAGGGTTGGAGGAAGAGAAGCATTGACATTTCTCCAAAGCACAGGTTGTATGTATCCATCCAAACGATACATACAGCCTTTTTTTCGCCATGAAGAAACAGGAAAAAGCAGGCGGTATGGTTCTATGATATCACATGGTTACGTATATATAGAAGGAACAGGAGGTACCCCCATGGATGAAACAAGCAATCCGCTTCGCTTTGAAACCAATCCTTATCATAATGTGATACTAAAGGATCGCAAGGTTTTAGAGCTAACCGGAGTAAAACAGATCGACAGCTTTGATGCGAATGAGTTTTTAATGGAAACAGCGCAGGGATGGATGGTCGTACAAGGGAAGGAGCTCGTACTCGGTAAACTGGATACCGAACGAGGCGATGTAATCATCAAGGGACTGATTGAATCCATTTCCTATATTTCCAGTAAAAAGAACGGTGGCAAGGATTCCGTGCTTTCCAAGATCTTCAAGTAAACCATGCTGCTGGGAGAACAGGTTCAAGCCATCCTCTATCATTTTTTGATGGGATGGATGTATGGCTGCACATTTTCCTTTTTGTGCAGCCTTACTGTTCATTTGCGCGTTTCACTGATCAAAGGATGTCTGGAAATTCTGTATCATATCTGTTTTACTCTGCTTACCTTTTATGGCTTATATCAGATCAACGGTGGAATAACCGACATGTATCTGATTCTCTTTTTTCTATTGGGAGTGTTCATCTATTATAAATGGTATTTGCCTGTTTTCCTTGCGCCCTTTACATGGTTTTGGGGCTTGCTGCGACCCATTTGGAAAAAAATTACTCTTGCCAAAAAGAAAATACTTGGTATAATAAAAGTATGCCGAAAAAATCGGCAGGTCAAGAGGAAACAAAGGAGGGCTGCGCATGGCGAGCGCAAAAAAAAGCGCGGCAAGCAAGCAAAAGAAAAAGCAATATCGCCCGATGAAGAAATTCATTAGCGTATTTATGTTCATGATCGCATGCTTCCTTACGTATATGTCCGCAAAGGAGCTTGTCACCACGATTCAACTGAAGCAGGAGATTGAGGAAACAAGGCAGGAGATCGAAGCCTTGCAGGAACAACAGGCGATTTTGGAGGATCAAAAAGAAAAATTTTCCGATGAGGAATATGTAAAGCGTTATGCCAGAGGGAAATATCTGCTGTCCAAAGAGGGAGAGACCTTATATAAGCTGAATGATAAAGAGGACAGTGAAACAAGCACAGACAGTGGAGAAGAAACACAGAGCGAGGAGTCGGAGGAATAAACGACCCTTGCTTTTTCTTTATCCTTCTGTTTGTATTGATATAGGTGGGTATGGATGGATCGGCGAATGGATGTGAAAAGCAGATGGATAGGAAGAAAAAAGGATATGGAAGAAGGAAATACATCAGAGGCTCGCATCGGATGGAAGAGCTTTGCCTTTAAAAATATGCTTACGATGATAGTCCAGAAATAAAAGGCGTTCCTTGGTTTGCAGAAAGAGATCCAGATGAAACCCATCAAAAAGCTGATATGCCTGATCCTGTTTCATTTCCTTACTGATCAGGATGGTTCCATCCTCATCAAAACAGAAAAATCCCTGATCAAACAGAAAATCATGATTGCGGCATAATAAAAGTCCGTTGTTATGGTCAATGGCTTCATAAATATGGGCGCAGTCACGAAATGGCTTTATGTGGGATGCAACGAGCATTTGCGCAATATCAATCTTACAAAGCACACAGGCATGATTGCATTCATGAAACAACGTATCCTTATAAAAGGATTGTAATGCCTTGGTTTCACTGCGATCGGATGGTACGCCTTTGCGGGGAATCAGATGCAGGATCTGTGAAAGATAAGGATAATGGATCAAAGAGCGGTCTTCGTTTTTATAGAGGACATC
>CANPNQ010000261.1 GCA_947575425.1 uncultured Erysipelotrichaceae bacterium | reverse complement strand
TATAATTCGGCATGTGATTTTCTATGATGCGATAAAATGCTTTGGAGTGATTTGGCTGGATAAAATGTACAAACTCATGCAATACCACATATTCGATAAATTCCACTGGATAATGGATTAGATTCTTATTGAGCGTAATCTTATGCTTTTGCGGAATACAGCTTCCCCAGCGACTTTTCATCGCTCTCAGCTGAATGCTTGGAAATTCCAAGTGATAGTCCTCCAGCATGTGATTGGTAAGCTTTGCGATATCCGTAAAAACATCCATGCATAATTTATCCAAAAAGCGCTGAATGATCCGTTGCTTATCAGCATTCTGTTTTATTACCACATGAATGATGCCCTCTCCATAGCTGACATGATTAAAACTCCCCTCTGTATATTTGATCATGTATTCCTTGCCAAACAGCATCATTTCTGTATCACTGCGCAATACCTGTTGGCTGCGCTTTTGAATCGCCCTTTGATGCTTATGGATCCATGCGATTTTGCTGGAGACAAACGCATCGATGCGCTCCAATGGAACATAGGGATTTGCACTGACAACGATCTCACCGCTTTTCTCGATATGCATATTGATGTTTTTAACCTGTTTGGTCAACAGGGTATAACAAATCGGATATTGTTTACATTGTATGATCTGTTTTGATGTTTCCATAAGCTGACCCTCATATCTATATCATTTCACCTTGTAGTTTAATGATAATTATCTCACATCTTCATAAAATTACAATTCCTTTTTTTGCGTTTTCCCCATATCAGAGGACTGATGGGATTTAGAATCGCATAGGATGCCCTTATGCCAATGGTAAAAATAAATATATGACACAGGATGGAAAATTCATTTATACACAAAGGAATCCTAAAGCAGTCAAAGATGCGATCTGTTTTGCTGGAATCTCCGGTTGTTTGGGAGCGTCCCAGTGACCGTTTTCCTTGGCTTCCTGTATCTTCGCTCTGCCAAACTCGCTCATCCGTCTCGATGCCTCCAGATGCTTCACCAAAGCTTTGTTCTTTTCCGACCATTTCCTATTGGCTCTGCGCTTGGAAAAGTATTTCCTATAAGTCGTATCATCAGTGCGTTGTATTTGCCCATCGATCCTTCCAAAACAAAGTGCTTCCTCCAGTGCCTCCGCAGCCTGAATCTTGGTTTCTTGCCTTTCTCAAACAACAGACATATCCACGTATCGCATTGACAATGCTTTGACAACCAACTACGAACTGATTCTCTATCCGCAAATAAGCATTGTTCACTCATAAAAATCTCCTCTTATTACCAAACATAAATAACTTGGATAGGTATGCTTTCTTTTATTGTAACATACTTCTTCTCCTATCACAACGAGCATAGCGCTCCTTTTCCAATGATACTTTTTCCCATCTATGGTAAAATAAAGGCGGTGATACGATGAAAAACAATCCGTTGATGAAAAACAATCCGTTTTTATACAGTGACGATCATAAGCGCTATCATTCATGGAATTATTATCTGCGCCATACTTATCATACCAAAGTATTTAAGGTCGCCTTAGATGCAGGTTTTACCTGCCCCAATCGTGACGGTACGCTTGGATATGGTGGCTGTACCTACTGTACAGCAGCAGGAAGCGGCGAATTTGCGGGGGATCGAAGGGAGAATGTCATGTGCCAGTTTATCCATGGAAAGGAAAAGGCGGCACAGAAATGGCATGGTATGGCAATCCCGTATTTTCAGGCATTTACCAATACCTATGCGCCTTTACATACCCTGAAAGAAATGCTGGAACCATTTATGAAGATGGATGATATCCCAGCAATCTGCATTGCGACAAGGGCGGATTGCCTAGAGGATGAAAAAATCGCCTACCTGTCACAATGCGCAAAGAAAAAGGATATCTGGATGGAATTGGGATTACAGAGCGTCCATGATGAAAGCGCAAGACTGATTCATCGCGGACACAGCTATACCCAGTTTTATGAATGCATCACCCGCTTATCCGACAGTCATATTCATATCTGTGTCCACCTCATCAATGGCTTACCCAATGAAACAGCGGAAATGATGCTCACAAGCGCAAGGGTATTATCACATTTGCCCATTCATGCGTTAAAGATCCATATGCTGCATATCATGAAAAATACCGCCATGGCAACACAGTATGAGACCTCTTTCTTTCCCCTCTTAAGTCGTGAGGAATATGTCGATATCGTAATTCGACAACTGGAATTGTTACCCGCTGAGATCATCATACAGCGTTTGAGCGGTGATGGAGCGCAAAAGGATCTGATTGCGCCGAAATGGAGTGCGGATAAAAAGGTATTATTAAATATGATCGATCGCGAGATGCAGCGGCGCAATACATGGCAAGGACGCTTGTATCAGCCGCAATTTGTCTCATCATAGTGTAATTGGTGACTTTTTCAAAAATGTTTTTTTGCATGGATTATAAAACAAAAGACATCGATCATTCGATGTCTGAATTGACAAATGGCGCCCACTGGTTAATTTGGGGGAGATACTAGGCCTATCCATATGGGTGGGGGAAGAAAAGATAGGCTAGGAAGGCGCCAGATGAGGTGTCACCACCTGCGAATATAATACAATACCCATATATATTTGTCAATCATTTTTTAAAAAAAATATTACTTTTTTAGATATATATCTTTTTTCTTATATTTGTTAATTTTTTAACTCTTTTATTCCATTTCCTGGATTAG
>CANPNQ010000260.1 GCA_947575425.1 uncultured Erysipelotrichaceae bacterium | reverse complement strand
TATAACGATCTTGGATTGAAACCCCATACGGGTCAAAAACATTTTCATTTGCGCCTTTGTCGTATTTTGTGCCTCATCTAATATGATAAACGCATTGTCTAAGGTACGTCCGCGCATATAAGCCAGCGGTGCAATCTCAATGACTTCCTTTTCGATCAGTTTTTCTACCTGTTCCATTCCCAAGGTATCATACAGCGCATCATATAATGGACGTAAATAAGAATCCACCTTTTCCTTCAAATCTCCCGGTAAAAAGCCCAGTGACTCTCCTGCTTCCACAGCTGGTCTTGTGAGAATGATCTTATTGATCTCCCCTTTTTTTAACAGACTGCTTGCATATACGACCACAAGATATGTCTTACCAGTACCGGCAACGCCGCTGGCAAATACGATATCGCTGTTTACCATGCATTTATATAAATAACGCTGATTGATTGTTTTGGGATAGATCAGCTTTCCATGTACACTTTTGCCGATCGGCTTTTGATAATTCAAAGACAGCTGATCCAATAGATGAAGCGAGGATAATTTTGCGGTGTACAGCACATCCCGCTCATTGATCGCCATGGGAAAGGTGATCATTTCCATCAATGCCTCGATACATTCCTCAATCAAAGATGATGTCGTTTCATTTTCACACAGGATCAACAGTTGATTGTCCCGCATGATCAGATCACAATGATAGAACTGGCGCAGGATCTCCAGATGCCTGTCCTTAGGACCACATAGCAATGCGATATCCTCTAATGTATATTCCTGCAATTCCATACAGTGTTTTTCACTCATATAAGACTCCTTTATTTGGGTGTTGTGATATCCTCAATTAAAGTATAGTGGATATCCATACTTATTGTACCTGTATTGTTTGTAAATTGCAAAATATTTTCTTTGTATATCGATTCTTTTTCTCCCAAGTCTTTACTTGCCTCCCTTCTTGCCTCAAATAACAGCTGATAAAAGACAAAGGGTTTTGCCATTTGAGTGGCCTTTGTTTCCACATGGACCTCCTTCCATGTGTAGGCAAACACACGTCATTTCACATAGAGCGGTTGTTCTTCATTATGACTATCGGTTAGCACATTACTGACAAGCACATCTCCGGCATGGACAAAATCATTGATAGCTACCAGCTTATTGCCATGCTGAACTTCAAAATGCTCAATCACCCCATCCTTTTGAGCAATCAATTCATTTTGTGACAAGGATTCAATATGGGCAAATTCCTTGGTAGTGAACTGAATGTAATATTTACTTCCCTGTTTCGATACTTCCATCCATGCTATCTCATTTTCCAGCTGCTTTCTTAATTCCGCCTTCATTTCCTGCATATCGCGATCATAAAAGGGCGGTGCATATCCCATATCATTCAAAGTTTGAAGAATCAGCGTCTTACTTTCCTCTTGATCGCCGCTTAGGGAAATCGCAAATATCGTATGTGATAATAAAAACCATAGGACGATACTGCTCAACACACATAAAATCCGCTGGGGTCTACGCATCTGGCGAAACAGAAATCCGATCATTCCCGTTGTTTTCAATAGAACTGCCGCTTCCAGACAGCGTCCGATATCCCTTCTTTGCAAGATCGGAGCACAAAAGCGAATACAATCCGCTCGTTCCTGTATTTCATATAGAGTCCATTCGCGTTGCTTCACCAAACGATACAGATGCTTGGATGACACTGCTGCCTCCCAGACATCCATTCCGATCGCTGTCTGATCATGCCTCCTCATGGAACTGCATTCCTTCCATTTTACCCTCGATTAGGATCTCATCCCGTGTCAGTGCCAATACTTTTAAATCCTTCCCCTGTATGATCATCCGGCGATCACAAAAGCGCAGGCATATGCGATCAGAGGTGACCTGTAATAGCTCCTCATACTGTTCTGCCATGAGCTGATTTTTCATAATGGTTATCATGCGTCATCACCTCTATCCCATCATACGCAAAGGATTTGCCATTTATGCATAAGACGATTGATGCATAAGGCATCAAGCATAGTAGAAACAAAAAAAAGAAACCGGTTTAAACAACCGATCTCTCATTCTTATTTCCCACGGCGAACTTTACGTGCTGCCTCGGACTTCAATTTACGACGTACTCCGGGTTTTACGTAAAACTCTCTTTTGCGAGCTTCAGCAAGGGTTCCGTTCCGAGACACCTGACGCTTAAATCTGCGCAGCGCATCATCAAGAACTTCGTTCTCTTTCAAAACTACTTTTGGCATTCCTTAACCTCCCTTCTGAAGATTGCACTATAATTATATATAAAAGATGTTTAAAATGCAACTGCTTATCGCAATGTTTTATGTAAAATTTGTCTTTTTTAAAGAGAAAATACACGCTTCGACATCATCTGCACACCACTCAATCATCCTCAACTCCCAAATAATACTTACGGATGCAATGACGGGCGACAACATGATCCCCCAACCACGGCTCTCTGCCATCCTCACGATACATAAAGACCTCATCATAGCGATCTTCAATATAAATGTTTTTCGTATCATGAATCCCACTTTTGATCTCATTGGCAATCTCCTTGGCATCCTCATCCCTTGGATCATCCTCTGTCAAAATAATCAAATCACAATACTGGGAAGCGATCTCGCCGAACACCTTGCGTTTTTTTGTGTCCCGCTTTCAGGCTGAGCCAAACACAGCTATCACGCTGCGCCCCGCTTCTGTGATATCACATGCATATTCAAAGACCTTT
>CANPNQ010000259.1 GCA_947575425.1 uncultured Erysipelotrichaceae bacterium | reverse complement strand
CCGGAGCACCATCAATCTGATCATAGGCAGTAGCCTGTGCCATACCATCCTTCGCAAGTACGTTGGTAATTGCGGCAGTCAAGGTAGTTTTACCGTGGTCAACGTGTCCGATTGTTCCGATATTTACATGGGTTTTGGAACGATCAAATTTTTCTTTAGCCATTTTTCAAATGTCCTCCTTATGTTTTTATCAATCAGATATATTGTAATTCAAACGCTTCATAAAAGCAACAACTAATTGTCAGAACTGTTGTTTTTGATAATCTTTTCGGCAATGCTCTTTGGTACTTCCGCATAATGGTCGAATTTCATGGAGTAATTTCCGCGACCTTGCGTAAAGCTGCGCAGATCGGTGACATAACCAAACATTTCAGACAGCGGGATCATTGACTTAACGATGATCGCATTTCCGCGTTCCTCCTGATCGGTAATGCTGCCGCTTCCTTCAAGGCCATAGATGCGGCAATCTTATACGCCATTTCGGATGAATCGACATCGTGATAGGAACCATCGAATAAGGTTGCCTTAATATCGATAACCGGATAGCCGGCTATCATACCGCGATCCAGCGCATCCTCCAAGCCCTCTTGGGTTGGTTTGATGTATTCACGCGGCACGCTTCCACCAACGGTAGCGTCCACGAACTCGAAGCCTTTTCCTTCTTCGTTCGGTTCAAATTTAATCCAAACATGTCCGTACTGACCACGACCACCGGACTGCTTGATATACTTACCTTCGCAATCGGCAGTGGCGCGAATCGTTTCACGATAAGCAACCTGCGGCTGACCGACATTTGCTTCCACCTTAAATTCACGACGCAGACGATCTACGATGATATCCAAATGCAGCTCGCCGACACCGGCAATGATCGTTTGACCTGTTTCCTGATCGGTATAAGTCTTGAAAGTTGGATCTTCCTCTGCCAATTTGGACAGCGCAAGTCCCATCTTATCCTGATCTGCCTTGGTCTTCGGCTCCAAAGACATACGAATCACCGGTTCTGGGAATACCATGGATTCCAGAATCACCTGCGAATTTTCATCACACAGCGTATCTCCGGTACCCGTGTCCTTTAAACCGACCGCCGCCGCAATATCACCGGCATATACCATGTCGATTTCCTTACGCGCATTCGCATGCATCTGAACGATACGTCCGAAACGCTCTTTCTTGCCCTTGGTGGAATTGAATACATAGCTTCCTGCTTTTGCGGTACCGGAGTACACACGGAAGTATGCCAATTTGCCGACAAAGGGATCGGTTGCGATCTTAAATGCCAATGCGGAGAATGGTTCCTCATCACTGGAATGGCGAACGATTTCATTGCCATCCATATCTGTACCCTTGATCGCAGGTACATCAAGCGGTGAAGGCAAATAATCCACTACGGCATCCAGCACCATCTGCACACCCTTGTTTTTATATGCGGAACCGCACAATACAGGGAAGAAATCACCGGCACATACTGCTTTGCGCAATACGCTCTTGATCATCGGGATTTCAGGCTCCTCGCCCTCCAATACCATCATCATCATATCCTCGTCATAATCTGCCAAATACTCCAGCAGCTTTGCGCGATATTCCTCGCAAAGCTCCTTCAGATCTTCAGGCACTTCGCTTTCCTGAATCTCCGTTCCCAAGTCATTGGTATAGATCTCTGCTTTGCGCTCAATGATGTCTACAATACCTGTAAAGGTGCTCTCAGCGCCGATTGGCAACTGGATCGGGCATGATTTTGCGCCCAAACGATCCACAATGGTTCGACAGGACATCAAGAAATCTGCACCAGTCGCATCCATTTTATTGCAGAACACGATACGAGGAACGCCATAAGTCGTTGCCTGACGCCATACGGTTTCCGTCTGCGGCTCTACACCGGCTTTGGCATCCAGCACCGTAACCGCGCCATCCAGCACACGTAAGGAACGCTCTACCTCAACGGTAAAATCCACGTGTCCCGGAGTATCGATAATGTTAATGCGATGTTCCTTCCACTGAGCGGTTGTCGCAGCGGATGTGATCGTAATACCACGTTCCTGCTCCTGCGCCATCCAGTCCATGGTGGAAGCACCATCATGGGTTTCACCGATCTTGTGATTGACACCGGTATAATACAGAATACGTTCTGTTGTTGTTGTCTTACCGGCATCAATGTGAGCCATGATACCAATATTACGAGTTTTCTCTAATGAAAATGCACGTCCCATATGTCATGACTCCTTTCTTACCAGCGATAATGTGCAAATGCCTTGTTGGCTTCTGCCATTTTATGCGTATCTTCACGCTTTTTCACCGAGGCACCGCTTCCGTTTGCAGCATCCATAATCTCGGCTGCCAGACGCTGTTCCATTGTCTTTTCATTGCGCAGACGTGCATAATTCACGATCCAGCGCAGACCCAAGGTCAAACGTCTCTCCTGAGATACCTCAACCGGTACCTGATAGTTTGCGCCACCGACACGACGAACCTTCAGTTCCAGCATCGGCATTACATTTTCCAACGCTTGCTCGAATACTTCCATCGGCTTGCGTCCTGTTTTTACTTCAATAATATCAAACGCATTGTACAGAATCTTCTGTGCAACTCCTCTTTTACCATCGATCATGATTTTATTGATCAAACGAGTGACCAGTTTGGAGTTGTAAATCGGATCTGATAATACATCACGTTTTGCAATATGTCCTTTTCTAGGCATGCTTGTATCCTCCTTTCATGATA
>CANPNQ010000258.1 GCA_947575425.1 uncultured Erysipelotrichaceae bacterium | reverse complement strand
AGACCCTTTTCTCTTACCATCGCTTCATATTGAATTGATGCTTCTTTTGATAAACGCTTTCCAATTCCTCAGCACTTATGTTGTAGCACAATAATATATCATGGAAATACATCAGCACATCACACATTTCTTCGATGAAATCACTACGCACCTGTGGATCATTCATGATGCCTGCATCTCCTTTTTTCTTGATGATGTCTCCTACCTCGCCCAATTCTCCATACAGCCATAACAGCTGCTCTTTGGCCTTATGGAATGATAATCCTCCCCACAAATCCTGATATTTGTCCTGAAGTTCCTTTTGTAAATCAAGCATGGTAGAAATGTCTAGTCTCTTCATTTAGATATCCTCTTACTGATTTCCTTTTGCACTATAGTTGTTTTATTCAGCTTTTAGATCCCGCAGCATCAGATCATTCGCGGAAACGACCGGATCCTTATCCTCATAGATCACCTTATAGATCTCTGAGACGATCGGCATTTCAATCCCTTTCTGCTTCGCTACCTCATGGACGATTTTCGCAGTTCGTATGCCCTCGACCGTTTTGGTGTTGGTCGCTAAGAAATGCTTGGCATTGCCTTCTTTCCCGATTGTATAACCTGCTTGGAAATTGCGGGAGTGACGGCTGGTACAGGTGACGATCAGATCACCGATACCGGTCAGTCCCATAAAGGTCTCTGCCTTTCCTCCTAGTGCCACGCCATATCGAGTCATCTCCCGAAGACCGCGGGTGATCAAAGCGGCTCTTGTATTATCGCCAAATCCAAGTCCTGCCAGCATACCGCTTGCTAAGGCGATGGCATTTTTCACAGCAACTCCGATCTCACTGCCGATCTCATCGCTGCCACGGTAAATGCGCAAATAATCATTGGAAAACAAATGCTGGATAATCTTCGCATCCTCCTCTGATAAGGAAACCGCACATATCGTTGTCAGCATCCGAATCACGACTTCCTCCGCATGAGAAGGACCGATTAAAGATACCACGCTGCGCAATTTATCCTTAGGCATAGAAGCACGTATGACATCAGACATTCTGCCATTAGTGACTGGATGAAAGCCCTTTGCTGTATTGACGATAATCACCTGCTTCTCCACCAAGACAGCTAATTGGCGACAAACGCTTTCAATCGCTATACTGGGAACGCTCAGTACGACCACATCCGCATCCTTTACAACGGTGATATCCGTAGTCGCTTTTAGTGATTCATTTAGCTTCACATCAGGAAAATACTTGGAATTGCGATGATTATGATTGATATCATCAATCTCCGCTTCATCCATGCCATAGATAATTACGGATTCCTTCTTATCAGCCAATACCTGTGCCAATGCGCTGCCCCAGCTACCGCTTCCGATTACAACAGTTGTCATTATTTTTACTTCCTTTCCCGCGCAAGGATTCTCAACGTCGTTCCAACAAAGCCAAACGCTTCTCTTAAGCGATTCTCCAAATATCGTTGATAGGAGAAATGCAAAAGATGTGAATCATTCACAAACAATACGATGGTAGGCGGCGCAACCGCTACCTGTGATGCATAATAGATCTTTAAACGCTGTCCCTTGTGCGTAGGTGGCGGGGTCATCAACTGAGCATCCATGATAACCTCATTCAATATATTGGTTGTGATGCGCATCAAAGATGCATCATGCACCGCATCGATCAACGGTAACAGCGTATGAACGCGCTGCTGCGTTTTTGCCGATACAAATGCAATGGGCGCATAATCCAGATAGATGAATTCCTGCCGCAGCTGCTTTTCAATGCGATTCATCGTTTGCTCATCCTTCTCTACACAGTCCCATTTATTATATACAAGAATGACGCCTTTTCCCGCTTCATGAGCATAGCCAGCCACATGCTTGTCCTGCTCGCGGATTCCGCTTTCTCCATCGATCAAAACAAGCACGACATCGCTTCGCTCGATTGCACTCATCGCCCGTAAGACACTGTACTTTTCAATGCTTTCATATACTTTGCCCCGCTTACGAATTCCAGCAGTATCGATCACCACATAATCCTTACCATCACTTTGAAATGCTGTATCAATCGCATCTCTGGTAGTTCCCTCCAAGTCGCTCACAATGGATCGCTCCTGCTTTAAAATCGCATTGACCAAGGAGGATTTTCCGACATTGGGACGACCGATCAGACAAAACCTCGTCATCCCTTCATAATCATTGTACGTTTTTTGCGGAAAGGCATGGATCATCTGATCCAGCACATCGCCGATTCCAATGCCATGCACACCCGATACAGCGATCGGATCACCTAAGCCAAGCGAATAAAACTCATAGATATTCAAGCTCATTTCCGCATTGTCAATCTTATTGACCACAAGCAATACCGGCTTCTTGCTTTTCTGTAACATCTGCGCAATAAACTCGTCATCTCTGGTTACGCCCTCTCGCCCATTCACCACAAAGAGAATTACATCGGCCTCTGCCACAGCGATCTCCACCTGCATGCGGATTTCCTCCTGAAACGGTTGATCGGCAAGCTGAATGCCACCGGTATCAATCAGGCGAAACTCTCTTGTGAGCCATTCGCCTTTACCATAAATGCGATCTCTTGTCACGCCTGGCGTATCTTCGACGATGCTTTTGCGCTCTTGGATCATACGGTTAAAAATCGTTGACTTCCCGACATTGGGACGGCCAACGATCGCAGTGATTCCTTGAATCATGATATTCCTGTATCATATCGTAAGATCATACA
>CANPNQ010000257.1 GCA_947575425.1 uncultured Erysipelotrichaceae bacterium | reverse complement strand
GTATCGTAATCGCTCCGCTGCTTGGATGCACGGTGATCACATTGCTGGAGCCATCTTGAATCCGATAAGTCACCGGATTGGTATTACTGCTTCCTCTGACTGTCGCATATACACTCACTCCGCTATCGGTAAGTGTAACTGTTTTTGAGGTTATCATGCTGGATGAAGCCGCATTTTCATAGTATTTCAAGTTCTCTGCCGGCGCCATTCCTACATTGACTGTGACCGGTATTTCTTTACTACTCCAATGATCGCTCACAATGATGTCAAAGTGATAGCTTCCTACTCCTAAGTTCGCATTGGACTTGATCTCTCCGCTGCCGGAATTAACCTGAAACATACTTCCATCTCCACCCGGCTTGATCGCATAGGTGTAGGTCGTTGTAGTTCCACCGATCGTATCCGGTGTTCCCAAGGTTCCTTGGATCTTTCCGATCGTTCCTCCGGTTCTGATATTGGCATCAGAGGCGGAGAAGGTGGGGATTGTTGTATCACTGGATGCGGGATCGGGAGTGAGTACACCATCCACTTCTCGATAGATCACGATCTCTTTTTCCACATAGGCAGAAGTATAGTTATCATCTCCTGTCGCAGGATCATCATCCACTGTGGCTCTGATCTTCACTTTGCCAAAGGCATTGCCTCCGCTATAGGTGATCGCACCGGTATCGGGATCAATGTTCACCATACCAACGTCACCGCCTACTTTGGTATAGGTGATCTTGGTTCCGCCGGAAGGTGTAGCTATTGCGGTTTCATTCCATGAGGTACTTGCGTTATGGATAGATTTCTTGGTTGTGCTTGGATCAAGAAAGGCAATGGTTGGATTTGTCTTTTCTACCGTGAAGGATGTACAAACCTTAGAGTCAGTAGTGGCTGTTGTTGGATCACCATTCGCATCTACACTGCTCACACAGAAGCGATACGTCCCTGCCTTTAAGCCTCCATTGACGAGATCAGGCGCACTGCCTTTGATCTTTACATTCAAGCTTGTACTACTGGAAGAACCACTGCTTAAGCCATCGATCTCAAAGTTTTGATAGGTAGTATCGCCATCAGAATCTACACTATAAGTCAAAGGCATAACTCCTTGTGGATTCACCGTTATCGTCCCTATTGTTTGACCTGCGTTTACATTCTTACTGAATTCATAGTCAATCCCTGCGCTCGCTCCGCTTTGGGGTGTCTTTGTATAAGTTAATTTATGAGGCTCTACGATTTCTAAGGGCAATAGATCAGATATGGGAGAGCTTTCCACCGGCAGCTGTGAGGAGGGATCATATTCCTCATTGATCACCGCTACTTGATACTTCCCTACCGGAACGCCGGTGAAATCCACAGTATAATCATTTGTACCGCTAAGTGTGGAGCTTCCTAGCTTATAATACTGAATATCCGTACCTGAATCATCATATAGAATCACAGATATTCTTGTACTTGTACCTGTATTCGCATTGACTGATAGGACTACACTTTGGTTTTTAACCACCTTTTGAATGCTGTTACTCTTATATTTAATATCCAATAAATTAGCAGTCAATGAGGATTGAATTCTTAGTTTATTGGGATTCAATTCGTTATTTTCGTTTAGATTGGTTGTATCAATACTATAGCTATGCCAAGTACCATCAGTATAACTCGTATTTGCGGCAAAATTAACTTTTGTGTCTGTTATAATCGAGAATGCTCTTATATTTGCATTTCCAAGCGTAACACTTGAAGCACTTCCTCCCCAATAATATTCAATCATATTTCCTATCTTCTCTGCGGTTGGAATCAGACCTCCAGTTGAAAGATATGCGTTGCCTGTACCAGAAGTTTGCGGTAATTGTATTAACGTGGAAATATCATAGTTCCATCCAAATTTGAGTGAACTTTCGCCTACACCTCTTTCATTTAAATAGTAGTTAATATCTTTAAAAGCTCTATCTGTTGTTGATAATCCTAGCGTTCCTCCGGTTTTTATCTCATGATACGTCGGAATAAAGGCATTTCTAATCAGAAGGGGTGATTCTATAGGGCTAAGAACAATACTGTTTATTTCATTATCAATCAAAGTATTTGGACATTTTTTCACATAATATACTCCCGGAGTTGTACCACTTGGATTTGATATCGTACAACCGAGTGAATCACTATATTTCTCAAAATCCTGCTTTATTGGTTTACTGCTCATTAGCACATAATCACTTGTATGATTGCCAATATCCCACACAATTTCTTTATTATCGTATTTTCCTAAAACCACTTTAGAGCCTTTAGGAAGTTGAAATGTAGGTGCAGATTGAGCGTTTATGATATTTTTCATAAAACCATTTGAGCCGGCATATACCATAAATATACAACCTGCCATACATATGATTAACACCAACACTTTTTTCCACATAAGTATTTCTCCTTTTCCCATTACCTGCAATACAAAAAAACATGGCTACCCACATATATGCAGATCGCATAAATTCCCTTAGTATCAATCTGACGTAATAAAAATTCAATCGGTTTCAAAATAATATCAAATTATCATATAAAATTTTTATTGCCCGCAAATGGGTCCTTTTTACTTACAAGCAATCACTGCCATTCTGCTCTTATTCATAAACATAAGTTTCAAACGTCTCATTCCATTCCCTGATATTCAACAATTTCCAATATACCCCTTGATAGCGTTTCAATTCCTCATACAAGGGGCGTATTGACGCCATCTCCTGCGCTGTCTTTTCCTTCATC
>CANPNQ010000256.1 GCA_947575425.1 uncultured Erysipelotrichaceae bacterium | reverse complement strand
CCCTCTTTTACAGCCTTTCTTATCGCTTATTTTTTACTAACGAAATTATTCATATATTTGTAGATTTTTGACCTATGTGGTCGCTTGGCGTATGGATGTGTCGAGAAAATCAGGGGGGGCGGAATGCTTTTTTATATGCGATCATTTCTTGTAGACTGTGCCATTCTTCAAGACCGCATTTGCACAGACCCAACTGTTTTTTCCTTCTATATCTACTGCTTTATATATATATCTATAAAACTGTAGCATCTCTCTAAAGGAATAAAATGCGGAAATAAGCACTATATTTTCTCATGTAACCGCTTTTAATATATATAAATTATAAAATTCATATATATAAACTATTGCATTCCGATTTTGGTTCTGTTATAATCAAGGCGAGCTATTAGAAACATGAGGCACAGGTCTCATACTAAAAACTATGACAAGAGGAGGAATTCTATGAAAGAAAAATTATCAATGATTGGGCATGTGAAAGATACTCCGCGGGTATTGAAAAAGGCATATGAGATCAGAAACGAGTATATGAACGATTTTGTGAATGCCTTTGTGAACCATGATTTTAAGAAGGTTTATTTTTTGGGGTCTGGAACTTCTCATCATGTATCGCTGGTGATTCGCAACATATTCGTGGATTTATTAAAGGTAGAGGGGGTTGCATGTGAACCGACGATCTTTACCTATCATGAGAATGCCAATCCAAGCGGTGTGTTCAAGAATGAGGAGATCTGTGTGATCGGCTTCTCACAGCATGGTGATAGTATTTCCACTTGCGAAGCGGTGAAGAAGGCAAAGGAATTCGGTTATTATACGATCAGCGTGACGGAGCAATTAGACAGCGTGATTGAAGAATTGAGTGACAGTTATTGCCATTTGGTTTGTGAAGAGGAGGAAATTGGACCGGAAACGCGCGGTTATACGGAGACGATCTTCCAATTCTATATTCAGGCGATCGAGATTGCGCATCGCAAGGGTATGTTAAGTGATGCGGCATATCGGAAGTTGGATGACGATGCCAAGAAGTTGGCAGAGGATCTGAACAGTGTTGTGGAGGAATCTATCGCATGGTATCATAGAAACAAGGCTGAATTCCTAGAAATGACAAAATCCTCGATTGCCGGATATGGCGTCAATTTCCCGACTGCATTGGAGGCTCGCTTGAAATTCTTCGAGACCTTCTCTCGTCCTTGTACCGGCTATGAGATGGAAGAACAGATGCATGGACCGATGCGTGCCTATAATAAGGATAACTATATTTTCATGATTGCCAGTGAGGGAGAAAAAGAATTTGCCCGCTGCAAGGAGCTGGTTCCTTATTATAAAGACGCGTTTACCGAGCATGTATTTGTGGTAACTTGTGAAGATGGCATTGAAATCACGGATAGAGATTTGAAATTTTCCGCAAAAACAACGGATATTCTATCTCCGATCATCTATGTGACACCGTTTCAGGTTCTTTCTGCGCTGATCTGTGAGGATGTGGGCATCGACACCAAGGTAAGTCCGATCAAGAAGCGTTATGTTTCATCTCACTACCCCAGTCAAAGGCATGGTAATATTACCGATTCTGAAAAAAAGTAGTTGAAATCTAAGACCCGCGCATGTGCGGGTTTTTCTTGCCTTATTTCCGATTAAGAATTATAATTATGATGGTAGGTATCGCGAATGAATAAATTACCAAAATACATTGAGATCATTGAATACTTTAAAAAAGAAATCGAAATCGGAAGGCTAAAGGATCATGAGCTATTGCCGAGCGAGGATGAAATATGTAAGCAGTTTCATGTCAGTCATATGACATTTACCAAGGCGATGAATGAGCTTGCCTCCAAGGGGTATATTCATCGCACTCCCGGGAAAGGAACCGTAGTATCTTCTGCCTATAAAACAAGTATAAAGAAATCGTTGTTAAAGTCCAACAGTATTACTGCTCAGATCGTGGATGCGGGAATGAAGCCCCATGCGGAGCTGTATCGCTATGGCGTTGTGAAGGGCAGGGATGTCAGTGAGGTCGCTTCGAAGCTGAAGCTTAAGGCTGATGATTATGTCCATTTCTTTATCCGCATACGTTATGCGGAGGATAATATCGTATGTATTTCTTATACGTATGTTTCACAGGCAATCATGCCTTTTATTGATATCAAGCGATTGGAAGGCTCCTTTAATGCTTATGTGGAGGAATTGGGAATTCATCGTTCTTATGGAAATACGGAGTTTTGTGCCGCTTTACCAACAAGTGAACAGGCAAAGATCATCGGCAGTTCACATGTGCCGCTGTTAAAGCAGACGATCTTATGGAATGTGAATAATACTCCCTTTGAATTGACCTATCATTATTTTGTCGGTGAGCAATATACGATCACGCAGGATCTTCAACTGATCTATCATGATGATGGGACGACCACCAAGCAGGTGGTGGATAGTGATGAGACAACTTCCTGATTGGGCTTGGGTGGTCTATCATGTGGGCACTTCTTTTGCGAAGTGTCCTTTTTGATAGTAGTTTTGTGCCATGTTCCGATATCGGTTAGAACTATGAGTCAAAGACCCTTACATTTATTCTTAAAGTGTATGCTAGCATCCACGGTAGATTGACAGAAATGTAGTTAAACGCTTCAATATCTGATTGGAAATAAAAAAAATGATAAGCAAACCAAAGCATAGCGTAGGCTAGAAAGTATACAATTAACAAATAATTACAGATAAACACAATATAAATTACCATAATG
>CANPNQ010000255.1 GCA_947575425.1 uncultured Erysipelotrichaceae bacterium | reverse complement strand
ACTATCGAGGAATACCCGTGAAGTATTACGATAACAAAGTAACCGAGCGTATGAAGCAAGCTAAGGAAGTGGTTTAATGGGTGGCAGAGGTGCAAGCAGTGGTATAAGCAAAGCCGGAAAGAAATATGGAAGTGAATATACAACCCTATTACAGTCAGGCAATATAAAATTTGTCAGATACAACGATGCTAAGTCAGCGAAAACACCAATGGAAACGATGACCAATAATCGAGTTTATGTTACTATCAATAATAAAGATGAAGTAATGTCTATAACTTATTATGATAAAGACAACAAAAGGAAAAAACAAATTGATTTAACACACCCACATAAACAGATCAAAGGAAATCATACTCATGAGGGATTTAATCACGAAGAAAAAGGAACACGTCATTTAGAAGAGAAAGAGAAAAAAATGGTTGAAAGAGTTAAGGAATTGTGGTTAAATAGAAGTGGCAAGAAGTAGTCGTATAGGGTGAGTATACCTTGATGTATGGGGCAACCCACTGAGGTGGCCTCGGTTGAAATCCGAGCGCTTCTTGCTAAATATAATATAAGTAGCAATCAATTCAGTTTGATTGCTTTTTAATTTGCAAAAACGAAAGGATGTGAAATATATGGGAGGACGAGGAGCAACAAGTTCAATATTAGATAGCATATCATTGGGAGGCAGACGTTATAGTTTAACTAAATGGCTATCAAATCAAGATATACAAAGAGCCAATGAAGCATCGTTTATGGTGGATATGGGTAATGTTATTAAGCGCATGTTTGAATCAGGTGCAAAAAAAATAGATAAGATGGAGCTTTCAAACGCCGAAAAGAAAGAAGCGATCAGAAAACTAGCAGAGTTATCAACAGATGCATTAAAGGATGCCGCAAAAGATGTAAATGTATATGTAAGCGGCCCGGCAAGATTGTCATCATCACAAATGAGCGGTAAAGCAGCAGATAAGGCGTTAGAATCGAGGGAAAGAATAGACAGATACGTGAAAGAATTAAGCAAGAAGTCGTTAGCTAATAAAAAACGAAATGAAGAGCGAAGATTGGGTGCAGTTCTATCGGAAGCAGAAGCTCAAAAAAAGAAAGAAGTATCATTTGGAGGGAAAACATATTACAGAAAATCAACTAGAGGCAGTATTTGGTATATACGTTGAAGCAAGGAGTGAGGTGAATGGCAAATGAAAGCAACTTAAGATGTTTAAGCACGAGGGAAGCACGAGAAATCGGCAAAAAGGGTGGTAAAGCATCGGTAGAGGCAAGACGAAAAAAGAAGTCGATGAAGCAAGCCATGAACCTGCTTTTATCATTACCTGTAAATGATGGAAATATGGCTAAACTGAAACTGTTGGGAATTGATTCGGATAACGCAGACAATCAGATGCTTATTATGGTGTCCATGATGCAAAGAGCCATTAAGGGTAATGTATCGGCTGCGCAATTCATCGCATCGCTGACAGGCGATATTGCCATGAGTGAGGCAGAACGAGCGAAGATCAATCTTGAGAGAAAGCGCTTGAAGTTGGAAGAAAAGCAGTTTGCATTGGAACAAGATACAGGCAACGATGAAATCCAATCGAAACAAGATGCGATAACAGGCATTGTCGAGCAGCTAAGAGAGCTCAGCGACGATGAGGTGATGGATGATGAATGAGCCGATGCTATTACTTTCACCTAAATTCAAAGACTTTTTAACTGTATATGCCGAACGCGATTTCCTTGAAGGCGTAACGGCATGTGGGAAAACAACGGTAGGGATATTCAAGTTCATGTGCATTGTCGCAAACAGTGATATACGCTTTCACATCATCGCCGGAGCCGATCTCGGAACGGTGGAAAAGAATGTGATCAACGGAGAACGCATGTTGCTGGATCAGTTTGAAGGCGTGGCGGAATATTATCCGTCAGGTAAGCGGAAGATTAGGCTACCGCATATCGAGTATCAAACAAACAAAGGAACAAAGATCATATACATATGCGGATATGACAACAAGAAGCGGTGGCAAAAGGTTCTCGGTGGTCAAGTCGGCTGTGTGTATATCGATGAGGTGAATATCGCCGATATGGAGTTTCTGCGAGAGGTATCGCATCGATGCGTTTATATGATGACGACATCAAACCCCGATGATCCCTCTTTACCTGTATATGATGAATTTCTGAATCGAAGCAGACCATTAAAGCGATACGTAAAGGACTATCCGGCGGAGCTGCTGGACATGCTAAGCCAACCGAAGGAAAAAGGATGGATCCATTGGTATTTTAACTTTAATGATAATGCAGCGCTTTCACAGGAAGCCATAGAGCGAAAGAAACGAGCGATCGCTCCCGGTACTAAGATGTACAAAAACAAGATATTGGGCTTACGCGGCAGGGCAACAGGCCTTGTATTTCCCAATTTCACCCGCAAAGGAAACGTGATCAAAGAAAACGATGCGAAAAAATATACGTATCGTTATTTTACTGTCGGTGTGGATACTTCCTATTCCTCCAAAAGCCCCGATACCATCGCAATGCTGTATATCGGCATTACCACTTGCGGCAAGGTGATTGTGCTGGAGGAAGAGATATATAACAACGCCGATTTAAGCATGCCGTTGGCTCCCAGTGATGTGGTGAAAAGGCTGATGGCATTCTTGGAACGAAACAGGAGCAAATGGGGCTTTGCTAAAAACGTTTTCGTGGATAACGCGGATCAGGCAACAATCACGGAATTATACAAATATAAACGTACTCACCC
>CANPNQ010000254.1 GCA_947575425.1 uncultured Erysipelotrichaceae bacterium | reverse complement strand
CAATCGCAAAATAGGGGGACTCAATACCATGCTGAATTGCGATCGATGTACTCAAAGCGGTGACAGTTGAGGAATGAGAGCTGGGAAATCCGCCGCTGGCGATCGTCTGGTGAACATCAAACTTTTTTGTTTTCGCATATAACAACAGCGGTTTCAGCACCTGAGCGCACACATTGGCACTCAAAGCTGCCATGATCGGGTAAAAGGAATCCATTCTCACACCACCTTGTATCAAAATCCTACGAGAGGAATAGGGATTTCTTCTGACTTGGCATTATTATAACACAAATCGTCAAGAGATATGATATAATAATCAAAGGAAGCAGGTGAAAGCTTGTCGATTAGAGTAGGAGATATTATCCGAGGTGTCATCAGCGGAATTCGTCCTTACGGTGCCTTTGTCGATCTGCCAAATGGCTATAAGGGATTGATTCACATTTCGGAGATCAGTGATCGCTTTGTCAAGGATGTCAATCTATACGTTCATATCAATGAACGGGTGAAAGTCAAAGTATTGGAGATTGAAGATGGGGAGCATATCAAACTGTCACTGAAAGCAGTCTCCTCCAATAGAGACAGGTTTCACTCCATGCATCGCATCCATCGCAAGGCTTTACCGCAGATGATCATCGGCTTTTCGTCACTGGCAGATAAGCTGGATGGCTGGATCACACAGGCATATGAGAAGTTACAGGAGGATAACATATGATTAGATTTGATGAAACACATGCACATTTGAATGAGGATATCGCATCGTATCAGGATCAGGTCATGAGATGCCATGAGGCATTGATGAACAAAACCGGCAAGGGAAATGATTTTGTCGGATGGGTGTAATGGACCAATACATCTGATAAGTAAGAAATTTCACGGATAAAGCAGTGCGCGAAGCGCATGCGGGCGTCGTGCGAGGTATTTGTGGTATGTGGAATCGGGGGGTCCTATTTGGGAGCGAGAGCTGCCATTGAAATGCTGAATGGCTTATATGGCAAGGATGAAATCGAGATCATCTTTATAGGCAATACATTCTCATCTACCTATATTGCACAGGTGTTGGAGCATATCAAGGATAAAGAAGTGTGTGTCAATGTCATATCTAAGTCAGGCACAACAACGGAAACATCCTTGGCCTTCCGCTTGTTAAAGCAGTTCATGGAACAGAAATACGGCATGCAGGAAAGTGTGAAGCGCATAGTCGCAACGACAGATTGCGCACGGGGTACGTTAAAAGCATTGGCCGATGAAAAAGGCTATGAGACTTTTGTCATTCCGGATGATATCGGCGGGCGTTACTCGCTCATCACACCGGTTGGATTATTGCCGATCGCGGTTGCGGGTATAGATATCGATGCCCTGATGGATGGCTTGCAACAGGCGTATATGGATATGAGCAGCGCTGATCTGAATCATAATCCTGCCTATCGTTATGCGGTTGCCAGAAGAATTTTACAGAATATGGGGAAGGATGTTGAAATGTTGGTAAGCTATGAGCCGAGCATGTCTATGGTAGCGGAATGGTGGAAACAGTTGTTCGGCGAGAGTGAAGGCAAGGAAGAAAAAGGCATACTGCCATGCAGTGCAACCTTCTCCACGGATCTTCATTCCTTGGGGCAATTCATCCAAGAGGGAAAAAAGGTATTGTTTGAAACATTACTGCTCGTGGAACAGCCATTATTGGATCTCACCTTCCCAACAGATGAAGAAAATAAGGACAATATGAATTATCTGGCAGGGAAAAGCCTTCACTGGGTCAATCAGATGGCCGCGCAAGGCACCTTGCAGGCACATGAGGAAAGCGGTCATGTACCCAATCTCATCATCACATTACCGGATATGAGCGCTAAGAGCTTTGGCTATATGTGCTATTTCTTCTTCCGCGCTTGTGCGATGACTTGCTATCTATTGGATATCAATCCATTCAATCAGCCCGGTGTAGAGGTGTACAAAAAGAATATGTTCCGCCTTTTGGGTAAGCAATAGAAAAAGGGATGGAAGGAGCTCATTTTTCTGTCTTAGTCGATAGGGGTATAAGTTAGGGGTCAAGAAGCAAGCGGCATTCCAAAAAGGAAGGCATCCCACTTTGATTCCCTGATGACTTTATGCTATAATACCCCATAAGAAAACGGAGATGTTGTTATGAAACAATGGTTACAGCGCTTTATGTACGGTCGCTATGGCGCAGATCAACTGAGCGTCTTTTTCCTTGTACTGTTCCTGCTTTCGACCATATGCAATGTGTTTTTAAAGTGGCCTTATATGATCTATGTGTATGTGGTTTTATTGGTGCTTTGTTATGCACGGGTATTCTCCCGCAATATCTATCAGCGCCGCAGAGAAAATGAGCAATTTATGAAACTGTATGCGCCAATCAGAAATTGGTGTAAGGATAAGAAGGAGCGCTTTCGTGATCGCAAGACGCATAAGTATTTCCAATGCCCTAAATGCGGACAGCGCTTACGTGTACCCAAGGGAAAAGGAGAGATTACGATCACCTGTTCCAAATGCCGCAATCGCTTTGATGCACGCACCTAGCGTGTGTCTTTTATAATAAAAATAGTAATTATTATTAAAAATGCTTGATTTTAAGGACTTAATAAAAAATTTTTAAGTTATTTTACTACTGATTTACTACTTTTATTGTCTAGAATTACTTGTTATAATATTGTAAAATAAAATTAAATTAAGGAGAAGAAAATGGAAAAAATAAATTTTATAAAACAAAACTATGAAGTAGTTTTTGA
>CANPNQ010000253.1 GCA_947575425.1 uncultured Erysipelotrichaceae bacterium | reverse complement strand
AGTGATGAGGCGATGGTAGTCTTTATCATGCGCCAGCGCTGCAAAGAAATGGAAGCTCATATGGAAAGCGTCCTTCCTTCGCAAATACCGCAGGTAAAAAGCATCCTATGCAATATCAATGAGCGCACAGATAATGTTATCCTTGGTGAAAAAGAGATCCTATTGTATGGAAAACCCTATATCAGTGATTCCATTCATGGACTGCATTTCCAAATATCGATGAAGTCATTCTATCAGGTGAACCCGCTTCAGACGCAGGTGCTGTATGAAACCGCGTTGCGCTTCGCTCAACTAACAGGCAAAGAGGAGGTTGTTGATCTGTATTGCGGAGTTGGCACTATTTCTATGTTTCTGGCAAAGGCGGCGAAGCATGTTATCGGCATTGAGATCGTACCGTCGGCAATTACCAATGCAAAGGAAAACGCAAAGCGAAACCATATAAATAATGTGGATTTCGTATGTTGTGATGTGGCAGCTTATGCACAGGAGGCAGAGGCGTTAAACAAAAAAGTAGATGTAGTTGTTTTGGATCCACCACGGAAAGGATGTGAGGAGCGTGTGCTTTCTCATATTGTCAAGCTGAATCCGAAGATCATTGTCTATGTTTCCTGCAAGGTATCTACACAGGCAAGGGATTTGCGCTTACTATCTCAGTATGGCTATCATACCACCCAGCTTCAGCCGGTGGATATGTTTCCGCAAACCTATGGAATCGAATGTGTGGCACAGCTGTGTAAGCGATAATTATACTATGCTATGTACGGTGAAATGATAAAAATTTAGAATCAAAAACGGAAAATGCGATTGCTTTCTATGATTCTGTGTTATATAATAAAAAAAGATAAGATACAAATATTCCATGAAAAGAGTGGAGACCACGTAAAAATGTCTCAAATAGTGTACCTTTCTAACAGGCTGGATTGCCTGTTTTTTTGTATGGTTTTTAGGGCTTTTTTTATGATTTTAACGAATTACCTCCTGTCTATTTAAGTACACCTTATCAGATGCTTTATGCGTAATTTGTATGTTTATCAAGAAATGCTTCATTAATAGAAAAGGAGACATTATGAGAAAAACTTTCAAATTGCTTGTGTGCCTGATGATGATTCTGACATCTGTCACATTGGCCCGCCCTTCTGTGTATGCACAGGAGGAATTCGCAGTTTATGTTGATGCACAAAATGGCAGAGACACTCATTTGGGGACGATTGATCAGCCTGTACAAACACTGGCAAGAGCGCAGGAATTGGTAAGAGAAAAAACATCAGGAATGAGCGAGGATTTAAAAGTTTATTTACGTGGCGGCACTTATGTTTTGGATGCGCCGATCACCTTTACCTCCGCTGATAGCGGTCAAAACGGATATCGTGTGATATGGGGGGGCATACAAAGATGAGAATGTCATTATTTCCGGTGGTACGACATTGAACGGATGGACCAAGGTAGAAGGGGAAGACCATATTTGGAAGACCTCTGCCAATGGCTTGGAAAGTCGTGATCTGTATGTAAATGGAGAGCGTGCAACACTGGCACGCAGCGACTGCGACGCATTGGAATGGGCAAAGAAATACCTCTATGTCAATGCGGAGAATTTGCCTGCTGAATTTGCTCGTCCGCAGGATTTGGAAATCGTATTCATGCAGAAATGGAAATGGGCTGTATTGCGTGTTGCATCCGTACAGGAAAACAGCGATTTTGATGTTCCTGCCTTACGCTTGAAATATAGCGATGCAACAAAAGAATCGTTTACGACCAATTTGAGCGGAGCGGCGTTGGATGATACGCAAAAAGCAGACGGTATGCGCTATTTACAAAATGCATATGAACTTTTGGATGAACCGGGAGAATTCTATCTGAATACAGAGGAGGATATGATTTACTATATCCCCAAAGAAGGAGAGGATATGAGCAGTGCCGATGCTGTCTTAGGCAGATTGGAGAATCTGCTTGTATTTGATGGAACTGCGAATGATCCGGTAAAAAACATTACCCTGTCGAATCTGAATTTTCAATATACAACTTGGCTGAAGGCAAATCAGCCGGATGGTCTCCATGTATTCCAAGGAAGCGCGCTGATCAATCCCGAAGATGTTTGGGATCGTGAATGGATGGATCCAAATGGCAGTGCGATCTATGGGGAGTATGCAGATAGTATTGAAGTAACCAATAATCGCTTTGAGGTACTAGGCGGAACTGGAATCCATTTGGGCAGAGGGACAAAGAATTCCGCGATAACACGCAATGAATTTGAAAAGCTGGGAAGCGGTGGTATCATTCTGGGAGATGTATCTTCTGCGGATCATTTCCCCAGCGCGGAAGCATTGACTCAGTTTAATGTGATTTCGGATAATTACATCAATGATGTTTCGAATACATACAGAGGCAGTACAGGAATTCTTGTCGGATATACCAGTGATACCAAAGTCGAATATAATAAGGTTACCAATTTACCATACACCGGCATCAGCGTCGGATGGGGCTGGGGATATGGGGAAAAGACCATGCCCTCCGAGGGTCATACAGATGAATTCGTCCTTGGTGATTTTGCGTTTGGAAATAACAGCATTTCTTATAATTATGTGGAACATGTGTTGACTGAGCCGTATTTGATTGATGGCGGCGGCATTTACACATTGGGAAGACAGGATGGCGATAATGGTTCCGTGATCATCGGTAACTATGTCAATGGCGTACATAATGAATATGGCGGCATCTATTTGGATGAAGGCTCGGTTGGGTTTGA
>CANPNQ010000252.1 GCA_947575425.1 uncultured Erysipelotrichaceae bacterium | reverse complement strand
ATGGACTATACGATCTTTTGGGTACAAACCGCTTTGATTTTCTTCTTGGTGTTTTCAGCATTTGATATGTATAAGGAAGAGGATCACGCAATAAAAAGCGAAACATAAAAGAACGGTCATCTTCTTTAAAAGAAACTCAATAATGAAGTGGGTTTCAAAAAGCAGGGAAGGTAAGAGAAAAGCATCCCTATTTCATGAATAGAAATAAGGATGCTTTTTTACATGGTTACGATTAGGTTAGGAAAGAATGTCTATACAATCCCCTGAGCCATCATTGCCTTGGCGATTTTTTCAAATCCGGCAATATTAGCGCCGACCATGAAATTATCCGGGCAATCATATGCCTTGGCTGTATCGGCACAAGTATGATAAATATTCTCCATAATACCTTTGAGACGTGCATCTACTTCCTCAAAGGTCCATGATAAACGTAAGGAATTCTGTGACATCTCTAACGCACTGGTTGCCACACCGCCAGCATTACTTGCTTTACCGGGACCATACAGCACATGTGCAGCCAAGAACGCATCAATCGCTTTCGGCGTACATGGCATATTAGCTCCCTCACAAACAGCAATCACACCATTGCTGATAAGGGTGTTAGCTGCTTCCTCATCCAATTCATTCTGCGTTGCACAGGGCAGGGCAATATCGCACTTACATGTCCAAATACCTTTGCAGCCCTCTGTATAAACAGCATTTGGCTTAACGCCGACATATTCCTTTAACCGGGCACGACGCACTTCCTTGATCTCCTTCACCAATGCTAGATCAATCCCATCGGGATCATACACATAACCGTTGGAATCACTCATCGCGACGACCTTGCCGCCCAACTGCATGCATTTCTCTGCCGCATAAATCGCAACATTTCCAGAACCTGAAACGATGACAGTCTTGTCTTGGAAGGAATCGTTTTTATCATTTAGCATTGCTTCTGTGAAGTAACATAATCCATAACCGGTTGCTTCGGTTCGTGCCAGAGAACCGCCAAAGGTCAATCCTTTGCCAGTCAATACACCGTTATATTCATTGCGAATGCGCTTATACTGTCCAAACAGATAACCGACTTCACGTCCGCCGACACCGATATCTCCGGCCGGCACATCAGTATCCGGACCGATATGACGATATAACTCGGTCATAAAACTCTGACAGAAGCGCATGATCTCGCCATCGCTTTTTCCTTTCGGATCAAAATCAGATCCACCCTTACCGCCGCCGATCGGCAAACCAGTCAATGAGTTTTTAAAACACTGTTCAAACCCTAAAAACTTAATAATACTTAGATTCACAGACGGATGAAAGCGGAGTCCTCCTTTGTAAGGACCGATCGCTGAATTAAATTCTACACGGAAACCTCGATTTACCTGTACCTTTCCCTGATCATCCACCCATGGTACGCGGAAAATAATTTGACGCTCCGGTTCAATGATCCGTTCGAATATTCCGTTTTCTATATACTCCGGATGCTTTTGTGCCACCAATTCGAGTGAAAGCAATACTTCATCCGTTGCTTGGATGAATTCTGCATCATGCGGATTGCGCTTACGTACTTCTTCTTTGATATGATCCAAAACTGCCATACTATGTTCCTCCTTTTTGAACAGAACTATTATATATCAAAACGGTTTCATTGAAAAGAAAAAAATAGCAACATTTTTCTGAAAACATTTTTCATAAATGCTTTCGCAAGGCCGCTCCTCCAATGAGCTACCCCAAGGTACAATCTATGTCAGTCAATCAGTAAAAAGAACGTAAAGTGTTCGTATAATGTCGAGCGATTTTTTAAATGATGTTCGTTATACTGTCAACGGGTGATGAAAATGAATATAACGCAGCTAAAAGAACAGACAAGCGGAGTCATACTTGATATTCATATGGATGATCAGGCAAAGCAACACTTGGCTCATGTGGGACTCTATGAAGGGGCGCATATCCGTATGGAGCGAAGCGGCAAGATGGGGCATCCCTGCACTCTGCTTGTCTGCGGCAATTTTCTGATGTTAAGATTTGAGGATGCGATGAGGATCGAGGTGGAGGAGCAATGAAGGAATATCAAATTGCCTTTGTGGGCAATCCTAACGTGGGAAAAAGCGCATGGATCAATGCTTTATCAAATGCGCATTTTAAGGTGGGAAACTGGCCGGGGGTCACGGTAGAAAAAAAGGAAGCGATCGTTACGTGGGAAGGACATCAATTTCATCTGGTGGATCTGCCCGGCACGTATGCGTTGAGCGCAAAGGAAAATGAGGAGGGAATTACAACTAATTATCTGACCACACAAAGCGTTGATCTGATCGTCAATGTCGTAGATGCGACCAATCTTTCTCGCAATCTGTATTTGACTTTACGCCTGCGCCAATTACAACTGCCGATGATCCTTCTGTTTAATTTTATGGACGAGGTAGAGCGCTATCACATTGAGATTGATTGCAAGGCGATACAGGATCAGCTGGGGATTCCCATCTATCCATATAGTGCCTTTGATGAAGCAGGCAAGCAGGCGGTGATGCAAGGTATATGTAAGCATGTGAATCAATCGGTGTATTATCCGCCTTGTATTGCGATGAAGGATGAGATATTGTATCGCAGAATTCTTGAAGAAGTAAAGCGAAAGCTGCCTGAGTTTGTGAAATGGAAGGAAAAAGAACAGGAGCTGTTTGCCTATGCACTGATGTTTCACAACGCAGATGCACTACATCAGCTGTCCGCATGGAATATGGAGATCAGTGCTGACACGCTC
>CANPNQ010000251.1 GCA_947575425.1 uncultured Erysipelotrichaceae bacterium | reverse complement strand
TCGTCTGGCAAACGATGAGGAAGTAAAAAAGCCGCTGCGCTTCCTACGCCAAAGAGAGATCGTTCATTTTCAGCGTTTTGGGGAGGCTTTGAATATTTTACAACAGCACTTAGATCCCAACAATTACTACGCCTTCAATCCCTCGTTTGATATGAATCAGACAAAACAAACAATCACCTGCTTTGATCAGCGCACCTATCAAAACAAGTGCCGCAATTCCTATCAATAGCACAATGAACAGACATTTTTTCAGGTCAAAGAGAGCATACTTTGACCTTTTTTAATTCATCTTTTTCTTTTTCCTACCTCCTTTATCGAAAGTGATGAAAAATTATCGCATTTATGAAAAAAACACTTGCTTTTTTTCGCTATTCTTCGTACAATAATAAGCGTATCGGGATATAGCACAGCTTGGTAGTGCGCTTCGTTCGGGACGAAGAGGTCGCAGGTTCAAATCCTGTTATCCCGACCAGTCTGCCATTTCAACCTTTGATTCATCAAAGGTTTTTTTATTGATTTATTTATCATAGGGAAAAACGCATACCGCTTAAGTATGCTTCTTTATGGGATTCCAGCCTTATCATTAATGTTTTTTTCCTGTGTCTTGATTCTTCTTCCCTTTTTCATATGATACAATACCAAGCGAAATGCCCCACAGATATCATCCAAAGTTTCATCAAAAGCATCCAATGGGCAGTTTCCTCGATCAGCGCACCTCCTGCATCGTTTCTGGGATCATAGGTTTCCGCTATCTCTTATCGCTGTGATCCTTTGAATCATGTCTAGGCGATTCCTCTTTTTTGGAGATTTTCCATACGCATTCAATCACTCAATATTTTTATTGATATTCACATTAATAAAAGCACAAGATTTTCATTATCCTGTGCTAATCCTCATCCAATATTTCAATGCCGATACCGATCAATCCGGGGCCTGTATGCACGCCAAGCACTGGGGAAATCTGTCCATGAACAAACACCTCATGATTGGGTAAATGCTCCTTCATGTAAGCCTCTACCTCTCCCACAACATCCGGCGCACCGCCATGACACACAGCAAGATTGATCTTTTGATGCGATTCTGCATACTTGAGTGCCAGTTCCATGACGCGGGAGATGGACTGCTTTCTGCCTCTTACCTTAGCAACGGTGTAATAAACGCCTTCCTCATTACAGGAAATCACCGGTTTTAAGTTCAGCGCGTTGCCAAACAGCGACGCCACAAGACCGATCCTGCCACCCTTTTGTAAATACTCCAATGTTTCCACTACAAAGAATACCTTGGATTTATTCACATCCTTTAACAGCTGTTCCTGAATCTGGATAAAGCTATATCCCTGTTCCAAATAGCGAGCTGCCTGAATGGCATGAAATCCGGCAGCGATCGCGATATTTTTCGTATCGAGGATAAAGATTTCCAAGCCCTCATAATCCGATGCGATCAGATGCAACATATTGTTGGTTCCGCTTAATCCGCTGGATAATGTGATGGCAATTACCTTTTCATAGCCATCTGCTTTGATCTGATCCAGCACCTGCGTAAAAATCTCTCCACCGGGAAGCGATGTGGAAGGGATCTCTGTTTTTAAGCGATCATATACCTCCTGCGGGGTGATATCGACTCCATCCAGATACTCCCCATCTTTATATACGATCTTTAATGGCAATACATACATATGATACTGTTCTGCGATATGCTTGGGAACATCGCAACAGCTGTCAAACAATACCGCAATCCGCTCTTTGTTTACATGTGTCATGATCCTTTTTCCTCCTGTTTTCGATCTCTTTGTATATAGACGATTTTCTGCGCCACCAGTTTTTGCGCCAATGCCTGTGCCGCCATTTTTACAACCATTGCCTCATAAGGGATATCCTCCTGCGACGGTAATGCCTCTTCTTTTAGAATTTGTGTCGCACATAAAGCAAAGGCCTTTTCCTGTTCCTCACAATATAAATTATATGCATTATGCGTGCCGCTGATCTTCGCCTGATAAGCGATGCCATCCCGCACCTCACTGATTGTCAGAATTTGTTTTAATAGTGTAATCGCTACCAAATAAGCGATGTGCTCCTTGTTATATTTTTTCTTATTCGGTTTCGGAATCAGCTTCAGTTTCACATAATTATTGACCATGGATGCAGTCATAATCGTTTCCTTGCCATCATTTAAGATATTCAAATACCGCTCAATCAGAGTAATTACCTGATCCATATATAAATCAAAATCAGGAAGCTCCTCCCAGCGAGGCAAATGATAATCCAGTAAATGTGCCGCAAATTGCTTCAAAATCGATAATGATTTTTCATCCATCTTATCATCTCCGTTTATATATATAGTATAATCCAGTATTAATAATTAGTCAAACTAGTTTTAATAACTAGATAAAAGATATTGTGATATTTATTAATAAACTTCATTATTTTAAACACAACCGGAGAAAATATAGGAAGCACAAGAAAAAGAGCCTAAGCAATGAAGCGCATATTCAACCTCCCTTTTGACTTGGATCATAACCTTTGGTGCATCGTGATGGAAAGGGCAGGTAGTATTTGTTGGATTGAGCAGGTTAGACATCTGTTATTATCACTTTTCATCCGATCAGCGCGATTTCATTCGCAAAAATGGAGAAAAACAAAAAACATTCGCATTTCACATATTTCATACTTCTATTCCTCAAATAGATGTGCTATATCCATCCCTGTGACTATTTTAATCGCTTTTTTTTATACCTGTAAACACTACTATCGTGTGAATTTCCAAAGT
>CANPNQ010000250.1 GCA_947575425.1 uncultured Erysipelotrichaceae bacterium | reverse complement strand
AGGGACATATCATGGGCGCACGTATGGAAAGCGATATGCGTC
The DNA here is from genome assembly GCA_947575425.1 of uncultured Erysipelotrichaceae bacterium. Lineage (GTDB taxonomy): Bacteria > Bacillota_I > Bacilli_A > Erysipelotrichales > Erysipelotrichaceae > C-19. The sequence goes on along the minus strand of CANPNQ010000250.1, from coordinate 2,731 downwards.
AGGATCTGTTTGATCACTATGAAAAACTTTCCTTTTCCTATTATGATAAAAACAATACCGGAGAAATGATGAGTCGTTTGATCTCTGATCTGTTTGATATTTCCGAATTTGCGCATCATGGACCGGAGAACTTGTTCATATCACTGCTAAAGCTATGCGGAAGCTTTATTCTGTTATCGATGATCCATATTCCGCTGACCTTGATTTTATTGTCAGTCACCATGATTATGCTTGTATTCTCCTATCGCAAAAATCAAAAGATGCAGGAGACGTTCAGCGACAATCGCAAGAAAATCGCCGGTGTGAATGCTCGCTTACAGGATTCACTGGCCGGCATTCGTGTGGTGAAAAGCTTTGCGAATGAGGATCTGGAGCGAGAAAAATTCTATCAATCCAATGATCGCTTCCTGAAATCAAAGGAAAATAATTATAAAATCATGGGTTCCTTTTATGGCGGTAATAATTTCTTTCAGGGTCTGTTATATATGGTGATCTTGGTTGGCGGCGGTTATTTTGTGGCAATGGGAAGCCTAGAAGCGGTAACGCTTGCGACCTATGCGCTGTATGTCAATATCTTTGTGGCACCGATCGAGATACTGGTGGAGTTTACCGAGATGTTCCAGAAGGGTTTTTCCGGCTTCAAGCGCTTTTTAGAGGTGATTGAGACAGAACCGGAAATTGTAGATGCGTCTGATGCATCACAACTTCGAGATGTAAAAGGTGTGATTGATTATGAGCATGTGAAGTTTCGCTATGAGGCAAGTGAGGAAAGCGTGTTGGACGATATCAACATTCATATTGAGGCAGGCAGAAGCATTGCGCTTGTCGGTCCTTCCGGCGGAGGCAAAACAACCATCTGTTCGTTGCTGCCCCGCTTCTATGATGTCAGCGGCGGCTGCGTGAAGATCGATGGACAGGATGTGCGCACACTTCAGCTGGAATCGCTTCGTAAAGCGATCGGCATCGTCCAGCAGGATGTATATTTATTTACCGGAAGTGTAAAGGAAAATATCGCATATGGGCGTCCCGATGCCAGTGATGAGGAGATCATAGAGGCTGCCAAAAAAGCCAATATCCATGATTTTATTCTATCCTTGCCCGATGGTTATGATACCTATGTCGGAGAGCGCGGCACCCGTTTATCAGGCGGTCAGAAGCAGCGGATCTCCATCGCCCGTGTATTTTTGAAGGATCCAAGAATCTTAATTCTCGATGAAGCAACCAGCGCATTGGATAATGAAAGTGAGCGCCATATTCAGCGCTCTTTGGAAGAATTGGCAAAGAATCGTACGACTATTACAATCGCCCATCGTCTCTCTACCATAAGAAATGCCGATGAGATCATTGTCATCAGTGAGAACGGTATGGAGGAACGCGGCGATCATGATACGCTGATGCAGAAAAACGGTGTGTATGCCAAGTATTATAATCTTCAGTTTGAAGGATTGGATTTTGATAAGCAGACAAGTGAGGTCCTGTATACAAAAGACTAGGCTTTGCCTTGTGCAAGAGCCAAGCTACCGGTCCAAATACAAGCATTCTCGATATGGGAAGGCGCTGGGTTTCTTCCTAAGGAGGATCCTATCCACAGCCTTTGCATTGTAATGATCTCCGCTTATGATCTATTTTCACATCTAACGAATGAAAATACTTGTAAAAATACTACGCATAGAATATCGGTGAAGGAGGCGCTAAGTTCGCTTCCCCTCCACCGATATCATGTGGAAGAGAACGAGTCCTTTGCGGTAAGGGTTCTCTTTTTTTTGACCTTTGTCTTGTCTCAACTGTTTCTGAATGAAAAGCAGTGTTTCAAAACAATCCAAAGCAGTCTTGACAGTGTTACATACGGAGAAACATATCCCCAGTACAATAACGATCATTTCCATCGGAATCACCTGCCCTTTCCTATGTGCGTGAAACATATTCCTTGACGGTGATGATCGTCCCGATATCATATCGTTAAATGACATCGGCGGAAGACTGCGACCTTTTGCCTCCCCGCATAACACTACCATATTTTTTCCATCTAACACACTTAATTTATCGTCAATTCATGGTCGTAGGATGATCAGATTCGTTCCACTTTTTTCATCAGTTTTCATAGCTTTTCCATCTTGATACCTATAGAAAAAAACACGTCTATGACGTGTTTTTCTATGAATCATGATTCTGATTCCTTTTCACCTCTGCGACCTTTTATCAGTGTATAGATCATCGTCAGTGATGTGATCGTAAATACCACGAGCCACCATTGCCATTTGTGGCTATCGCCGGTGATCGCACCGCCCATATTGGTAGATGGTCCTTGATTCTTATCATATCCATGCTTTTCCCACCAATCCGCATCGACATTTTTGTCCGGCAGACCATCACCATCAGTATCAATATTGCGATCCGGATTGCCGTCTCCATCATCGTCGTTATTGAGATCCGCGGTTAAATTTTTCATACTGTTGTAGATAAAGCCATCCACTGTATAAGTGACATTTGGCTTCCATGTCAGTTTTAATACAATGTTGATATCCGCCTTGCCATCCTTGTTGGTATCAACATTGATGTTTGGCTTACCATCTCCTGTGGAATCAATATCAATATCAGGAATTTGATCACCATCCACATCGATATTCAATTCCGGCTTACAGTCATGATCAATATCCAAATTGATGTCGGGAATTCCATCTCCATCAGTATCGATGTTAATCTCCTTCCCTTCCAGCGGACACTGCTTATC
>CANPNQ010000249.1 GCA_947575425.1 uncultured Erysipelotrichaceae bacterium | reverse complement strand
CATGAGCCGTGTAATGCCTCATAGCCTTCCCTTCCGGAAATTGAAGTTATCGAATCTGTAAACCAGCCTCCGCCCATAATTGCCAGCAGATGGCTTTTCCCAAGCCCCTGCTTGCCGACAAGCACCGGCATATAGTCATATTTGCACCCGGGTTCATATGCCCTTGCCACAGCCCCTACAAACGCCTTACGGGTCACCGCCCTTGTGTATTCGTTATCACTGCTGCCAAGATAATCAATGAATAGGGTATCAAGCCTTTCCTCGCCATCCCATTCCAGTGTATCGAGATAATCGGTTACGGGATTAAAGGCGTTTTGCTCATGTACAAACATCACCGCATCTTCAGTCTTTCTAATGATTGATATCTTATAGTCCTTTTCCAAAAGATAGCGCAGTGCTGCATCATCCTCGTCCTTCCATCCATTATCCACTGCCCGATATTTCCACCAAGGAAGATTACCTAGCTTCACCGGCTTTTGCTCATAGCGATCCACTCCGCCAATGCTGTGCTTTAAGCGTGGATCATGTGTCAATATCAATACGATGTTATCCGTTGTCGCAACATAGTTACCACGTTTGTCTGTTTCCAACCGTGCTAGCCAAGAGGTATCACCTTCCTCTACATCGGGAAAATCGCTAAGAGCCTGTTGCAAACGTTCTTCACCAAGCAGTGTTTTTGTCCCCTCATCTGCTCCGATAAGATCCATCATCGCCACCCATGAAGGCAACTTATTGACCGGTGTATCGCCCTTAGCTTCTTCATCCAAGCTCTTAAACTTATGGATCCTTACCAAATCGAAAGCGTTGCACAGCTGCATGCTTGCCGGATCTGTCGCATGGTTGGAATATGCAAATTTATCCTCATACACCACCAATCCACCGACCGTAGAACCGCCAATATAGGTGTAGCGGTCCTCCCGGTTGGTTTCTTCGTAAACATCGCTTAGAAAGGTCTCGATCGCCTCCTGTATGGTATAGGTACGACAGAATGCGCCTATCAAACCATCCTTAGCAAGTGGATCTCCCTGCTTTTTTGCACTTCGTTTATGTATCTCTGATACTCTGCTTGACATTGGCCAGAAAGACATATCCCGCCAATCCTCATATTCTCCAAGCACCTCATCCGGATCGATCCATGGCGCATCTTCGTTTATCTGATATACATAAGTTCCATCGCTGCTGCAGCTTGGCCAGTACATTAAGCGTGATGATTGATATGTCGTATCATCAAAGTAGTCAATCCCGATTTCCTGTGCGATCTTACGCCTGATATTCATCCGGTGTGACCTCACGTTTCAAGGGGATAATTAAGCGATACCTTGGATGATCCTCACTGTGGCTGTGCGTGCTATACATCGCTGCCGCATAGCCAAATAACAGTTCTATATCATCCCACAGATCCACAGGCGCATAATCCGCATCCAGTGTGATCATAGATCGTGTAATCACATTCTCATCCAGTCTGCGCCCTTCCTTGAGTTTTCCTGCCACAAAGCCGCCTACATCTTTTATTGCGCCTTGTTCTCTCTTACTCATTTTGCGATATTCCGCCATGGTTTCTCTTGTACGAAGCGGCTCACTTAACCTTTGCGTAAACTGCTGCCACGTGATTTCTTTATTATTCCATTGCTTTGACCACCGGCTCTTGGCCGTTGCGATCCATAATTTTCGATCCATAGCCGCCTAATCCTTTCTGTAATACTCACTGATAAATCCATCGGCTGTTAAATACAGCCCGGGAGCCCATGGGATCTCCCTCCCCATTATCTCCTCGATTTCTTGTAAGTGTTGTTCTGCATTCTCTTGTGGTACTTCTACGATGACCTCATCATGCACATGCATAACGATTCGATAGCCCTTCTCTTTGTATAGACACATCATTGCCTCTGCTAAACAATCCCTTGCGATCGCTTGAATCAGATTTTCAAATAGCTTTCCGCCCCATGCACTGACACGTCCCCAGCCTCCGGAATATTTTAAATGGCCATCTTCATCCTTCTCCGCAGAAGAGCCATCATATTCCAGTTCTTTCCCAAAGGTCCCCTGCTTGATGGAAGGGCGTGCATACGCGATATCCCGTCCACTTGGCAGATGCGCAAACAGAATACCGCTCTTATACCAGTAGTACATGCCATGTGCGACGTCAGATCGTTTCCGTGCCGTGACTGCTTCCTCTGCAGCACGGAATACGCTATACCACATCTTGGCAATCCGTGGAGAAGCTGCACGCCATTTGGTTTTGATCTCCTCCATTTCTTCCCGGCTCAATCCCATAGCGGCACCCCCCATACGTTCTAATGCTGATACCCCACCGCCATAACCAAGCGCCAGCTCTGCGACTTTCCCCTTCTTGCGCAGGTCACTGCCCTTGGTAATTTGTTCGATGGGTACATGGAACATCTGTGAAGCAGAGGCTTCATAGATCTTCCCATCACCGGCAAAAACGCTTTGTCTCCATCGCTCATCACAGAACCATGCTGTGACCCGCGCCTCGATAGCAGAATAGTCTGCTACCGCAAACAGGCAGCCGCTACTTGGAATCACCATAGTACGGATCAATGAAGAAAAGGTATTGTTATAGGTATCATAAAGAAGATCCACCATATCAATATCACCGGCAAGAATCGTTGCTCGAGCGCCATCCACATCATCGAAGGTATTCCTTGGCAGATTCTGTGGCTGGAAAATCCGTCCCGCCCATCTGCCGGTTCGGGCTCCTCCATAAAACTGTAATGTTCCTCTCAAGCGTCCATCCTTGCATACTGCTCTTGCGATCG
>CANPNQ010000248.1 GCA_947575425.1 uncultured Erysipelotrichaceae bacterium | reverse complement strand
GGAGCCTCCCAATCAAATCCTGAAGTGCTATGTCAACTGGAAGGATTCCACCGATCGCTTATCATAAAGGCAATGATTTGAAGCATTTACCTATCATTGCTTTTTTTGTGCATGAATATATAATGTTAATAAATAATGAAATGTTTTTGTTTTAATATCAAATTCATTCTTTTTTTATAAAATATTCGTAATTTTTGCAATTTAATTATTGACATTAAATAAAATGTCACATATGATTGATAATAGGCAGGTGGATGCATATGAATGAAGCTTATTTGATATCTTTGGTAGAAAAAGCCGCAATGCAGGATGAGCAGGCATTTGAGGAATTGTTTAAATGCTATTATGCGAGCGTATATAAGGCTGCTTTTAAATTATGCAAGAATGATGCAGATGCACAGGATATTGCGCAGTTGACTTTTTTGCAGGTAAGAAAATCCATTCATACATTGGAAAAGCCGAGTTATTTTCCACTTTGGATTAATCGCATCTGCGTGAATAAGTGTAAGAATTTATTCCGTGATAATAAAAATGAATTGTATGATGAGGAATATATGAAGTATTTCAATCAGGCTGTGGAGGAGCGCAGAGATCACATCAGTGAGGAATCCCTGCATTTCAACACTGATCATGAGGTATTGATGCGTTTGATTGCTTCCTTGTCCAAGGAGCATCAAGCCATATTGGAGATGATTTATTTTCAACAGCTGAATCAGGAGGAAGCGGCTGCTTTATTACAGATTCCTATCGGTACGGTAAAAAGTCGGGCATTTGCGGCGCGCAATGCATTGAAGGAGAAGATTGAGGCGTATGAGAAGAAGGAACAGATTCGTCTGAACTTCCACATGGAAAGCCTCGGCTCCTTGTTTGTGATGATGTTTTTGCGTCAGCAACTTGAATGGAAGCAAGGCTTGTTTATCGTTACGCAGCATCCATCCGTATTCACCAGTACCAGTGAGTTATTATCCGGTGTGGTCGGAAATTATCTGATCGCAATGTGTGCGGGATTACTGGGGATTGGTCTAATCGGCGTCGGACAGATATTGTTTGATCACTATGTTTTGCATCAGGAAACACAGAAGAAGGGTTTGTTTCAAGAGATACAGATTGATGATTATGTGATTGACAATGAAGTGGATGCGTATTATCTCTTAAAAGGGTACGCGTATGATGCAGATGCGCTGCACAATCTAAGCAGGGAAACACTGCTTGATATGTCGCGGGTATATGAATCGTTAAAAGAAAGCAATCAGCATATGTATCAACAGCTGAAATTAGAGGGCTGGACGGTTTTCTTTGAACAGGAGCTAGTCCGATAATGAGTATAATTTGATTTTTTTATATTTTTTTTAATTTAGGTGAACGCAAGGTTTTATTTTTGTGTCTTACAGTGGATATTCAGGGTGGAGTATATGATCCTGAATTTATCGTGTGGAGAAAAATAGCTCAATGCTATGTTTTCCTGTAGGAATGTTGTAGACGAATTTGCTGCATCAGGGTGGAAAGAGGACGACATATGCATGGATAGAATGTAACAAAAGGGAAAGGTGATGCATAATGTGGAAACGGGCATGGATCAGTATTTTAGCTTTGATGGCGATGGGGACCTTTGCTTATGCATTATTCAGTGATGAATTATTTGCGGCAGGTCATATCGATGGCTCTCCCAACAATGAAGCAGCTACTTCTTTGAAATTGGGAGATCGTGTGCATTTGGGCGGCAGTGCCATGAGTGATGATATGCATACGGTATTAGGCACAAAGGATGGGTATTTGTATTTATTGCGAACCAATAGTGCGAATAGCGGTAATTTAAGCAACTATAACAATGCGTTAAGCTATGCGAATACCACTTATAAGACACAGCTGGGAAATATAGGAAGTGCGCATTTCTCTTTGCGTGGGAATGCGGTCAGTTTGATCTCAAAAGCAGAGTTGCAAAATCTTTCCATCGTATCGAATGATACTTTAGATGCATCGATACCGCAAATCAGTGATAAATGGTGGTTAAAGGATGCGGATACAAATACGAATCGCGCAAGTTTTGTTAGTGCGACAAATACCTTGAATGAAGATGGTGGAATTAAAAAAACAATCACACCAAGTGGTGTTGCGTTGAATACTGCAACCGGTGGAACTTGTTCAAATGTTTCAACAGGAGAAACTGGAGTTATGCCTATTATATCGTTTGATGCAACTGCGGTAGTAAAAGCAAAATACGTATCAAGTGCTCAGATTCGCTTTGATTATCCCACAGCAGAAGGCATGGGACGGTCATTATGGTTGAATAATGGCACTTGTGCGGGAAGTTATGATGAAACTGGTTTTTTAGATAGAAATGTAAGTAATATGAATTATACAATGTCCTCAGCAGGAAAGGAATCATGGGTGGCGGTAGCAGGATCAGGCAATGCAATGATAGCTGCCGCACTAATTTTAAGTCCTGAACATAATTGGAGACCGAGAGTGACGGTAAATAGCAACGGTACTTTTAAAATGAATAATCAAACATTAGCAACGCATTTTACTGGCGGTATCTCAGGGAACTGCTATACTTTATGGCAAAATAGTGAAACGCTCAACGTATCATCAAATTCGTCACTCACTCATCCGGCCTCTGCAAAATGGGGAGGTAGAGACTTCACTATCACTGCTTCCATTTCTGGGACACCAACGGTAACAAATGTGAATTGTCCTACCTTAACCAATGCCGCAGGCAGTGCATTGGTAAGACCATATTTAAAAGTCGCAATCAATGATATATTGATGCGCAATGATGCCAAGCGAAGCTACT
>CANPNQ010000247.1 GCA_947575425.1 uncultured Erysipelotrichaceae bacterium | reverse complement strand
CAAGTGCCGCCATGTATCAGAATCAAGGTGGTAATGATGCCGGCACAGGCAATGACGACAATGTCGTAGATGCGGAATTTGAAGAAAAGAAATAATCGATCAGACGATGCTTGGTGCCGATATGCCTAAGCCTCGTCTGTTTACGTGTAGAATGCAAAGAAAGCGGATACAGGAGAAGTCCTTCTCCTGTATCCATACGATTGGATATGTTTATCGTACCATGGATGAGGAAGGTGTTTGGAATGAGCAAGCGTGATTATTATCAAAAAAGCCTATCGTAAGATGGCTAAAAAATATCATCCCGATGTGAATAAGGAAGCCGGTGCTGAGGAGAAGTTCAAGGAAGTGAATGAAGCATATGAGGTACTTTCCGATCCGCAGAAGAAAGCAACCTATGATCAGTTCGGTCATGCAGGAATGGAAAACGGCGGCTTTGGCGGCGGTGGTTTCAGCGGCTTTGATGACTTCAGTGATATTTTCGGATCCTTCTTCGGCGGTGGCTTTGGCGGAGGAAGCCGTTCTCGGCAAAATAACGGGTCACGCAAAGGCAACGATCGCTTTATGCAGATGCGCATTGATTTCATGGATGCGATTTTTGGTAAAGAAGAGGAGATCACCATTGATTTGGATGAGCAATGTACTGCCTGCGGAGGCAGTGGCGCCTATTCCAAAAATGATATTCATACCTGTGCGACCTGCGGAGGCAGCGGCAGTGTGACATCGCAGACGCGTACTCCCTTTGGTGTTTTCCAAAGTCAAAGTGTTTGCCCCGATTGCGGAGGCAGCGGTAAAACGATCGCAAAAAAATGTGACAAATGCCATGGCAGAGGCTATGAGCATAAGCGTGTGAAATTGAATATCAAGATTCCTGCAGGCATTCAATCCGGTCAGCAGGTGCGTGTTCCCAATAAGGGAGAGCGCGGGATCAACGGAGGATCAAATGGTGATCTGTACATTGAGATTTTAGTGACACGTCACAAGACCTTTATGCGGGATGGAAACGATATCCGCATCACGATTCCGATCAGTGCAGTGGATGCGACTTTGGGATGCAAGGTTGATGTCCCTACCGTTTACGGAGATGTGGAGCTGACGATCCCTGCCGGTACGCAGCATGGACAACAGTTCCGACTGCGTGGGAAAGGAGTAAAGCCACAGCGCGGAACACAAGGCGATCAGTTTGTGGAAGTAACGATTGAGATTCCCAATAAGATCAGTGGGGAGGAGCGATCTCTCTATGAACAGATTCGCAAAAAGCAGGCACAGGAATCCCCCTTTGATAAGTTTAAAAAGGCGTTTAAAAAATAGGATCATATCAATCCCTGTCAGTGATACAAAGATGGGGATTTGTTTATGAGAAATACGATTGCGCATGATGGGATACATATCGTTTAAAAAGAAGACAGATCACAGGGTTCAGGAGAAATGGTTCCTGCGTCAGCGTCTTTTTTGAGCGATTTTGCCACATTGCAAGCATGTAAAGGAATATTAGAAATAGGCGTTTGATGAATGGATGAAAGCAGAAGGAGAGGATGAATAACGATGCTTACAGGATTAACTTCAGTCACATTTCGTGATTTTTCCGTGGATGAGATCATTGATCTATGTGTGAATAGCGGTTTGGATGGAATCGAATGGGGAAGTGATGTGCATCTGCCGGTTGGGGATCTGGCGCTCGCAAATGAGGTGGCGGATCAATGTGCCAAGCATGGCTTGCGAATCTTATCCTATGGTTCCTATTATCGTGGCGGGGATGTGGAGGAATTTTATGATGTACTGAAAACGGCGAAGTCATTGAAAACGGATATGATTCGTATTTGGGCAGGATATCATGTGGATCCGGATCAAATCAGTGATGAGGAATTTGACATTTTGGTGAGCAATGTCAAAAAAGCCGCAGCGGCTGCCAAGGAGGAGGGAATCTGCATCGGCTTCGAATACCATCGCAGGACAATGACACAAACCAAAGAAGGAGCACGGCGTTTATTGAATGCCTTGAATCTGGATAATGTATATACGTATTGGCAGCCCAATCCGGATATTACCTTTGAGGAACAACTGGCAGAGATTGATGAACTTCAATCACGCCTTGCTCATTATCATGTGTTCGCATGGGAGGAGGGTAATGTTCGTTATCCCTTATCACACGCAATCAAAAAATGGCAGGCATATATTGCACATGGAGAGAAGGCGCCCTATCATCAAAAAGCGGCGGCTATTTTGGAGTTTGTCAGGGGTGATTGCATAGAGCAATGTAAAAAAGATGCAGCTACGCTAAAGCATGATATTCTGCTTCAGAAATAAGAGCCTGTGCATCAGCTTAAACAGGAAGGAAATACAAGCAAAAAGCATCCTAGAAAGGATGTTTTTTGATAAGCTACTCTATAGGATTCCAATGAGGAATACAGAGAAAAAAACGCCAACAGGAAACGAATCGAAAGAGATTTCATCTATTAAACTATATAATAACACATATTTATATAGATGAACGGGAGGAAGGGCAAAGGATCGCATAATGAAAATACGAAGGTAGGAATGAAAATAAGCAAAGCAGATTTTCCATCATTCTCATTATATTTCACATAAAAAAGCAGTGTGTTTTTGGTGATAAAGTGTTAAAATAGTGTTAGAATATAGAATACAGATAACGACATGAGAAAGGATTTTGATTTCATGAGCGCATATATCGAATTTCAAAATGTAAAAAAGGTTTACCATATGGGAGAAGTGGAAATAGAAGCATTGGCAGGGGTGGATTTTGCGATTGACAAAGGGGAATTTGTCGTGATTGCCGGTGCGAGCGGAG
>CANPNQ010000246.1 GCA_947575425.1 uncultured Erysipelotrichaceae bacterium | reverse complement strand
ATTGCTTGGAGGAGACATTCGGCACCGACTTTTATGAGGATGTGACAATGCTGCATACGCTGATGTCACATAATGTGGATGAGGTATTCTGCAAACGTTTGATCGCTGTGAAACAGGATAAAAAGCGGCAGTTCTGCGCAAATATCGAACGATGGCAGGGAATCAAGTTAAATCCTGATTCCATCTTTGATGTACAGATCAAGCGCCTGCATGAATATAAGCGCCAACAGATGAATGCACTGGATATCATTCATCGTTATTTGGATATCAAAAAAGGCATCTATCCCAAGCGTCCTATCACCTTTATCTTTGGAGCGAAGGCTGCCCCTGCTTACACGATTGCCAAGGATATCATTCATTTATTATTATGCTTGCAGGAGTTGATTCAACAGGATGCGCAGGTAAGGGATCATATCCAAGTGTGCTTTGTGGAAAACTATAATGTATCGAAGGCAGAGCAACTCATTCCTGCGGCAGATCTATCCGAGCAGATCTCGCTGGCTTCCAAGGAGGCAAGCGGTACCGGCAATATGAAGCTAATGGCAAATGGTGCGATCACGATCGGAACAGCAGATGGTGCCAATGTGGAGATCGCAGAGGCAGTTGGTACAGATGCCATCTACCTGTTTGGAGAAAGCGATCAGGAAGTGCTGGCACATTATGCAAATCATGATTATCATGCCAAAGCGTATTATGAACAAGATCCTTGGATCAAAGAGGCATTGGATTTCATCATCGGTAAGGAAATGCGCCGGATCGGTGAGGAGGCTTCCTTGAAACGCTTGTATCAGGAGTTGTTAAACAAAGATTGGTTTATGACGCTTTTGGATGTCAAAGCATACCATGAATGTCGCAACCAAGCCTTTGCCGATTATGAAAGCAGAAGCGTCTGGGCCAAAAAGATGCTGGTGAATATTGCGAATTGCGCTTATTTCAGTGCGGATCGCGCCATTCGTGAATATGCGAAAACCATATGGCATTTATAAGGAGGGACTCATATGAAGCGAACAAGCGGAGTTTTATTGGCAGTTTCATCCTTGCCGGGCAATCAGGGGATCGGTGATTTCGGCAAGGGCGCCTACACGTTGATTGATCTTTTGGCAAAAAATAAGATCGGCTTATGGCAGATATTGCCTCTGCATCCGTTAGGCTATGGCAATTCTCCCTATCAGCCCTATTCCACGTATGCCGGAGATCCGATCTATATCAATATAGATCGCTTATCGGATTTGGGTTTGATCAAGATGAGTTCCATCCGCAATTTTCATAAGTTTTCGCAGGAAGTGGATTATGAAGGTGTCAGAGCCTTTAAGGAACCGTATTTCCGTAAGGCGTACCGCAATTTTAAGAAGCACTTTGGGCAGTATCGGGAAGCCTACGAAGTTTTTTGTAGCAACTGCTTTTGGTTAGATACCTATGCGATGTATACGGCATTGAAGCGCAAAAATGGCAATCGCTGCTGGGTGGAATGGGAGGAAGCAGATAAGCAGTGGATCAATGAACCGTGCTTGCGCAAGGAATTGGCAGATGAGGTTGTTTATGAGAAATTCTTGCAATTTCTGTTTTATATGCAGTGGGATGAGGTCAAAACATACGCCAATGATCGAGGGATTAAGATCATGGGAGATATGCCGATCTATGTAGGGCTTGATTCTGCGGATGTATGGGAAAATCAGCGGTTTTTTCAGTTGGATCCGGATGGTTATCCCACCTGTGTGGCAGGGGTACCGCCCGATTATTTCAGTGAGAGCGGGCAGCGCTGGGGCAACCCGCTGTATCATTGGCAGCGAATGCGCAAGGATCGCTATGGCTTTTGGGTCAATCGTCTTTCATGGGCCAAGCAGTACTTTGATATCATAAGAATTGATCATTTCCGTGCTTTTGATACTTATTGGAGTATTCCTGCCTCATCTGAAACAGCAGTCGATGGAGAATGGTGTCTTGGTCCCTCCTTTGATTTCTTTGATCGCATTTTCCGTGTTTTGCCGGATATAGAAATCGTGGCAGAGGATCTCGGCAATTTGCGAAATGAGGTACATGAGCTCAGAGATGCCTATTGTTTGTATGGCATGCGGGTGCTGCAATTTGAAATGGAGCCGAAGCTGCTGAAAAAAGGTCTTCCTGCGCACGTGATCGTTTATCCCGGTACGCATGATAATATGACAAGCGAACAGTGGTATGAGCTTCAGCATCCCAATTTGAAGGTCGCTTTGCGCCGCTTCTTTCACAACCGTCATTATCGGGAGCGCCATTTCCATGACCTCATCTGTCATTTTGCGTTAAACAGCGAGGCGGATGTCTGCGTTTTGCCGATGCAGGATATCCTTGGCTTAAAACAACAGGGCAGGATGAATGTACCCTCCACCATCGGATCACCCAACTGGGAATGGAAGCTGAAAAACTGGAAAGAGGTTGAAAAGGAGCTTGACAAGGTCAAACAGTGGATTCAAGAAAGCAATCGCTGATGCGGTTGTTTTCTTTTGTCATAGCTTGATCCATGATCGCAAATAGAAGAAGATAATAAGAAATTGATTGGGAAACGCAAGCGAAGCACCCATCAATAAACGACAAGGATCATCGAAGAGGAAAGGGCGAAATCACAGTGAATCACACGCATGGGGTATTCTCATGCATCATGCGAAGGACAGCTAATAAGAGAATAGTTGAACCAATTGTTTCCCAATCGCTCTTTGAAATACGAAACGCATGGATATGTTTTGGCGTTATATGGAATTTTTTATCTGCTCCATACTCGATTTGTATGAAAAAAACCGGGAAATCTCTTTTAAAATCTGCGATTGTGGATTATAATA
>CANPNQ010000245.1 GCA_947575425.1 uncultured Erysipelotrichaceae bacterium | reverse complement strand
CTTTCTAAAATATTCTTCTTGACGCAATTGGATAACCTGGCGCAAGTTTTACGATCTGATGATATAAAACCTGCATTTTACAACTTTTTATCCATGCATCCATATGATAGTGACCACAAAACCACATCTTAAATTCCAAGTTATGATAGATTTCATTTAGGAATTTTTCTGTGGCACAATCCACTTTCATTAAAGTATGAATTTGACACAATTCATTTCGAACAATGGACTCCGGTGCGGCATGTGTGATTACATAGTCAACTTTATTTTTGTGTTTTTCCAAATTGTCTAAAGCCTCATTTATTTCCTCATATGAAGCTTCTTCCTGTGGCCACCAACTAACATACGGCATCCTCATTGCTTTATCAATACTAACACCTCCACCAAACGTGAAGAACTTTTTACTGTCAATTTCAAAAACCTGTCCACGCATTAAATGAAAGATATTATCTCTTATCTTGTGAACTTTTCCACCGTTCCATTCTGAGATTGGATACTTATTTAAAGCATCAAAATTTTCATGATTTCCATCCACAAAGAGAACCATATATTTTTTCTCTTCATAAAATTCTAATGTGGCATCATCCCTTTTATCTCCATACCAAATTCCACCAAAATCTCCGGTAATGATGACATAATCGTCCATGGAAAGGCTTTTCCCATCTGGAAAAGATTTCAGGAAAAGTTTTGAGGTATCATGATTTCCGTGGGTATCTCCTGTAATATAGATCATTCTATTCTCCTATTTTTTGAATAAATTTATAAAAGTCATTCCGGTACCAGATATGCCAGACTGGAATACCGGATCCATAAGAAACATAAACTGGATATATTTTTACATATCCATCATCAAGATAATCTTTCATCACCTTAAGATATTCCTCAATATGAGTTTTTGCTATTTTCTTGAACGAGTCCAGCGCAGATATTGGAATCCGTCTTCCGTTTGAAATATTGTGGGCGCAATCCCATTCGCTTTAGATGATGGGTTAAGCCCACAGAACTAACACTTGTCACAATCTATATTTTTTGTTATAATAATTCATACACGGACATTGATAACTGTATATAGGTGGTTGTGCCGAGAAATTTTATGCGAAAACCAAGCTTTCCTTCGGCACGTAAAATATACAAGGTACGAATGTACGGTATAAACCGTTATAGGGCAGGGACTGCCCGAATTTACGCTTGTGGAGCTAGTAGGTTACGAGAGCGTTGAAGCAAGAAGCCATCAGAGCTTTAGCTCCGTGGTAGTTCTCAAAGACTTCCACCTGTTCATCTGTTTCTAGTTTACTTTCATTTTCTTTTAGTGCTGTTAGAATATGTTTTTTTAATTCTTCCATAGCCTCTCCATTACATTTTTCTGTTTTTATAGGTTATCAAAACTGATTTTCCATTATGATATGGTGTAAACGCAAATCCTTGCCGCAAAAGGCGCTCCATATTTGTGTCATGAAACGTATGACAATAAACTTCCGAACCGGATTTTATGATATAATGGTGAACACGATCATTTTCTAAATACACTGACTCATTTTCTTTCACCCGGAAATCAGGTGCTTTTAAAAATGTATTGGCGATGATGAGCCCATCTGGTTTTAACCACTTTTTAAGCGTTTCAACTTCCCGTTCTGTTAAATAGTTAATACAGTTTTTAAGCGTTATAAGCTTAAACCGGCTGGAAAGATCATCTTCATATGTTACATTCTTTTTTCCTTCTATAAACACGTTTGGATCAAGAATGTAGTTGGCTTTCGTATTTGTATTACAGCCAACATCGAGCCATTCCTCTTTATCAGTTTCTGCTATTAACCGTTCCATAGCATCTTGACGACCTCCATATTTATCACCAAATATCTCATAATAACGATTCCAGTCAAGAGGCTTTACTTTAAAACCTGCCAAATATCCATGACCCTTCTCCATCACAGAGCTGATTTCATCATGGCTAAGTAGGGTTTGAAGCTTTTCATATTCTTTTTTTGTTCCAGGAAAGAGATATTCATTTACCTCTGCATCTACTTGATAATTTAAATTGTGTCTATGCAGCACATAATCATAACCGCTTTCCATAAAGGCATAAAGGGCTGGCGCATTCAATGTTGCTTTCCCATCCGCAATGATATGTCCTAAAGAGATATCAATGTTTTTCACATATACGGGTTCTCCATAATGTCCTCTTGATGTTGTTACGAAATCATTATTCTTTGATATTCGAATCGCAATCGTTCCGAATGTTTCAGGAAGTGTTTTTTCAAACTTTTTCACAATCTCTTTACACATCCGGATCTTGTTTATTTTTCCACTTTCCATCTCATCATAAATATTTGCTTCCACCAAAGTTTTAAAATATTCACATTTGATTGCATCCTCAATCATATCCAGATGTTCATCAAACGTACACACTAATGCAGTATTGTCCTGGAAAAGAGCAATCTTCCTGGTTTTTGCTTCTTCTGGAGTATTTGCGAAAATAATATTTGCCTTACTATCATGAAGCGTGTGCCTTGCGATTTCGATAAGTTCTTCATCGGTTTTAGCATCAAAAAGCTTATATCCGATCAAGCAGCATCTTGGATTTACTTCTTTTACAATATCGATCGCCCTTGGAGCAATCTCAAACTCAATGGGAAATTTATCTCCAACCTTATATAAATGAGATGGGAACTTGTCCTCATATGGGCTACTTGGCATAAGATTTGCAACCGCTGCTGCCATGATAAATGCATCAAACTCCAATGCATGTTCCCGGATCCAATCGCAGTACTCTACTACATCCGTTACAGTCACTATATGACATTTCTCCGACATATAGATGTC
>CANPNQ010000244.1 GCA_947575425.1 uncultured Erysipelotrichaceae bacterium | reverse complement strand
TTGATTCGCTGATGTTCTATTTTCATGGTATTTCATGTACCTCCTTTGGCAATTCATGTCGGAAGGCATTGATGAAATGCGTTGATTCTCCTATACTATATCTGTAAGGAAGTGATCCGATGAACCTACATCTAAATACAGATCCAGAAGTTGAGGATATCACCATATCTATCACTTGTCCCCATCTGAGTCCACAAGTTGAGAAGCTGTTGGCGACCATCCGTATGATCGACCATCAGCTGACCGTCAAAAAAGGCAAAGAAACCTTTTTATTAGATCTATCCGACATCATCTATATGGAAAGCATTGATCGCACCTGTTTTGTCTATACGCAAAATGCTGTATATGAATCCTCTTTCAAACTCTATGAACTGGAGGAACAGTTCTCTGAATACGGATTCTGTCGTATATCCAAGGGTTGCTTGATCCATATGCATCATATCCGTTCGCTTAAAACAGATATCAATCATAAAATTCGTATCACCATGAGCAACCAAGAGGCACTGATTGCCTCCAGACAATATGCAGAAAACCTAAAGAAACGATTGGGAGTGATATAAATGGAAGAAAGAAAACATTTGCTTGACTATCTGGGACAGGTAATGCTCTGTTATGGCTTTACCGTTTTGGTAATCAACTGCTTCACCTATTTGTTCGGCAATGATGCACAAGATTATTCCGCCTTATTTTCCTTAGGTGATCAGGGGATTCCCTTTTCCATATCCATGCAGTTCCTTCTCTTATCTGTACTCATTACGCTTTTGCGCGTCTTATTTTTTACCGATTATTTCATCAAGGAGATGCGAATATGGAAACGTGCAAGCATCATGCTGGGATGTATACTCGCTTTGATTTCTGCTTTTATTCTTATCTTTCATTGGTTTCCCGCAGATGATATGATCGCTTGGATTCTGTTTCTATGCTGCTTTGCCATATCCTTTATCGGCAGTGCCTTGATCATGCAATATAAAGAAAACGCAGAAAACAAGCGCATGGCTGACGCCTTAAAGAAACTGAAGCAAAAGGAGCATTCTTTATGAAATACGCACTACAATTACATGATGTTTCCATGAGTTTTGCCCAAAAAGAGGTATTATCCCATATTGACTTACAGGTAGAATCTGGAGAGATCATGGGGATATTGGGTCCCTCCGGAGCTGGGAAAACAACGCTGATTCACATTGTCAGCGGACGTTTGAAACAATGCGAAGGCTCCGTTATATTTCATCGGGATCTGGAAACAAGTGCTTATCGGTTCAATGCTATGATGGATACGCTTGGCTTATATGATCGTTTAAGCGTTTATGAAAACATGGAGTTTTTTGCGGATATCTATCATCGAGATCGATCAGATATCGATGAATTGTTACAGCGGCTGGGACTACAGGAAGCCACTCATACCCGCTGTGCAAAGCTGTCCAAAGGAATGCGCTCCCGCCTTTCTTTGGCTCGCGCCCTGTTAGCAGATGCACGCTTATTGTTTTTGGATGAGCCCACCGCAGGATTAGATCCGCTGAGTACACAAATGATTCATCGGCTGCTATTGGCAGAAAAGGCAAAAGGCACCACAATTCTGCTCTCTACCCATCATATGGAGGAAGCACAATCACTCTGTGATCACATCGCCTTATTGTATCAAGGAAAGATCATGGAATATGGTACCCCAAAACAGATCTGCATGCGCTATTCATGCGGCACTGCCATCCATCTGCGGCTGAATAACGATATGGAATATACCTTTCAAAGCCAGCGTGATGGAGCGGATCAGATCTATCAATGGCTGAAAGAGGAGCGGATCGCATCCCTTCATACGCAGGAGGCGAGCTTGGAATCGGTATTTATTCAACTGACAGGAAGGGGGTTACAAGATCATGCGCATCATCATATCGATATGGAAGAAACAGCAAAAAGAGACATTGCGCAATAAGACCATTTTGCTTCCCTTTCTCTTATTTCCTTTCATTGCCTTTATCATGAATCAAAGTGTGCATATGGAAGGAATGCCCAAGCATTTCTTTATCTATCTGTTTTCCATCATGTATATTACGATGGCTCCCATCAGTGTAATTGCTGCAATTTTGGCAGAGGAGAAGGAGCATCACACCTTTGAAATCATGGCAATGGCGAAGGTAAATGTTTATCAATACTTGACTGCGATCCTCTCACATACACTTCTGATTTGCATGATCGGCGCTATGAGCTTTGTGTGGATGGGTGATTTTACCATCACAGAGATGATCCGCTTTCTGTTTCTCATGGGAATGGGGTGTTTGATCTCTTTATTGATCGGTGTGATAATCGGCACATGGAGTACCTCCACTATCATGGCCAATTCCCTATCCATTCCCATTATGATGATCTTCTCTTTTCTGCCCATGCTGGCAATGTTCAACGAAACGATCCAAAAAATTGCCCGATTTTCCTATACTTATATCATCCATACGATGATGCTTCACATAGATCAAATGACATGGGAGCCGTTCTCCCTAGTTATCTTGATTTTGACAACCTCAATCGCTGTCATCCTGTTTGTACTTGCCTATCGCAGCGCTCCTTTATTGTAGCAAAGGAAAAGCACTGCCATAACCAAAATCGCACTTCTTTTCAGAAGCATAAACAGAGAACCTGCACAATCAATGTTATTTCCATTTGCTTATTTCTCCTGCAGCAGCTGAAGAGATCACCTGCATCTGTTTTAATTCTTCCTCGCTTGGTTCCTCAAAATAACGGTTAAGGGCAAGGCATTTCGCCTTATCAATCCCATATTGTTTCTTTGCTGCATCAATGGATCGATTTCGTTTTGTCAAACGCGCCAGCTGCGTT
>CANPNQ010000243.1 GCA_947575425.1 uncultured Erysipelotrichaceae bacterium | reverse complement strand
TATATGATTTTTATTTGTGTTTCAGACCTTAATCAGACAAGGCCAGATATCATATCAGGCAAAATCTTATTGTCCATCGCATTTATGATATCAATCATCTTTTCACGCAAGGGATTGACTAGAATTCCTTGCCACAAACGGTACTGATGAAACGCCTTAAAACATACCGCCAAACAAGCTCATTTGGTTTTCATCCTGCATGCCATCCAACACCCGCATCGATTCCAGTTTTTTCACAAGCGTAGCACTCAGCGAGGTGCGATTTTGAAGATCCTGCTTGGATAAGAACGCTCCCTCTTTCCTTGCTTCCAATACGGTGAGCGCAACCGATTCTCCTAGACCATCAATACTTGTAAAGGGCGGGATCAGCACATTTTTATCCTGCGGATCAGGCAGAAAGAGCGTGGCATCAGAGCGCATAATATCAATATTCGTAAAGCGATATCCACGCAATACCATCTCCAAGGCAAGCTCCAACGTATTGTAGATATCCTTCTCCTTCTTTGAAACATCCCGCTTCAAATTGGGATCATCCAGTCGATACGCAATGTCGTTCATCCGCTCTCGAATGGCTTGTTCTCCCTTGATCATCGTTTCAATTTCATAGGCATCACAGCGAATGGAAAAAAACATCGCATAGTAATAGATCGGATGATGCACTTTAAACCATGCGATCCGTATTGCCATCATGACATAAGCAACCGCATGTGCTTTCGGGAACATATATTTGATCTTTTTACAAGATTCGATATACCAATCCTCTACCCCATTCGCTTTCATATCCGGAATCCATTCTTCCTTTACCCCCTTGCCCTTTCGCACCGATTCCATGATCGTAAAGGCTAGCTTGGGCTTCAAGCCCTTATGAAGCAAATAAACCATGATATCATCACGACATCCGATGACGCTTTTCAGCGTACAGATTCCTTCATCAATGAGATCCTTGGCATTGCCCAGCCACACATCCGTCCCATGGGATAACCCCGATATTTTTAACAGTTCATCAAATGTGGTGGGCCTAGTCAATTCTAAAATTCCCCGCACAAAGGGCGTCCCAAACTCCGGCAAACCCGCAGCACCGGTCGTCTCGGTATTCTTTGTCGTATCCATACACAGAGCATCCACCGTAGAGAAAATACTCATCGTATCAGGATCATTCATTGGAATCGTAGTTACATCGATACCGCTTAAACGCTCTAACAGCTTCATCGCTGTGGGATCCACATGTCCTAAAATATCGAATTTCAATACATTATCATGGATTTGATGAAAATCAAAATGGGTAGTTTTCCATTCCGCATAAGGGTTATTCGCCGGATATTGCACAGGAGTGAAATCATGTACATCCAGATCCAGCGGAACGACAATGATACCACCCGGATGCTGTCCTGTGGTGCGCTTTACGCCCTCGCACTCCTTAGCCAGATGCAGCAGCTGGGCATTGCGCATCGTTCCGGCCAATCCCATCTCCTCCTCATAGCCTTTCACATAACCAAACGCAGTCTGTTCCGCAACCGTACCGATCGTTCCTGCCCGAAAGACGTGATCCTCACCAAAGACCTCCTTCGTATACGCATGAGCATTGGGCTGATAATCACCGGAGAAATTCAAATCGATATCCGGCACCTTATCCCCTTCAAAGCCAAGAAACGTCTCAAAAGGAATGTCATGTCCATCTCCACGAATGATCTCTTTGCAGTTGGGACACTTGATATCCGGCAGATCAAAACCGTTCAGCACACTGCCATCGGTATAGAATTTCACATAATGGCAGTTAGGACATACATAATGAGGCGCCAAAGGATTGACCTCGGTGATTCCTGACATCGTTGCGACAAAGGAGGAACCGACGGAGCCTCGCGAGCCGACCAAATAACCGTCCTCATTGCTTTTCTTCACCAACAGATGAGAAATATAATAAACGACATAGAAGCCATGACCAATAATGGAATCAAGTTCTTTTTCCAAGCGGTCCTCAACGATTTTTGGCAGCACCTCGCCATATTTTCGATGTGCTGTTTCATAACAGATCTCTCGCAACTTTTGATCAGACCCCTCAATATCAGGGGGGTACAAACGGGATTTGACCGGATAGATCGGATCAATCATACCTGCGATGCGATTGGTGTTTTCCACAACCAATTCATGGGCGCGATTTGTCCATGCAAAAGCATCCAGCATCTCTGTGGTCGTATAAAAGTGCTGATCCGGGGCCTGAAATTTCCGACGCTTTTCCGCATTGTAAATATACAGGGGATGACGCACACCGCCGATCGCCTGAGCGCTGATATAAATATCTCTCGTCAGCTTTTGCCTTGGATGCACATAATGAGCATCCCCGGTTGCGACAATCACTTTTCCAAGACGATCTGCCGCATCCATGATGGAACGCAGAATTTCTTGCAACCGCTCCATACTGCCGATAGAATCCCGCTCCACTAAATGACGGTAATTCTCCAATGGCTGAATTTCAATATAATCATAGAATTTCATCACTTCCAGCAGCTGCTCTTCCCCTCGCGTATGCGCTATCTCAAACACTTCTCCATTCAGGCAGGCAGAGCCGATGAGCAAATTCCCATTGAGATGGCGCTTGGCAAGCTCCTCTCGCAAGATACGCGGTTCAGCCACGACATTATTGGTATTCTTGGCATTGTAGGATAAATATTTTGTATGCGATAATGTCACAAGCTCAAACAATTCTTTCAATCCGGCAGCATTTCTTGCCAATACGATCGTATCTTTTTTCCGTACCTTTTTAAAGCAGGAAGGATCTTGCATATTTTGTAAATCCTTTAAGGTTTTGATCTGTTTCAAATCATTGAGCAT
>CANPNQ010000242.1 GCA_947575425.1 uncultured Erysipelotrichaceae bacterium | reverse complement strand
ATCGATGTTAAAATCGTTATGAGCGGAGATGCTTCTTTGACCAAGAAAATCGATGCGCAAGGATATGATTGGATCGCCAAGGAATTGGGAATTACCATACAGGCGCAGGAGCAGGAAAAAGCGACAGTGAGTGTGCTTGGCTCTTGTGGTGCGAAAAAACGAGGGGATAAGTAAATGATCACGCTACGCCAAAAGAGTGAATATACGCTTTTCTTCGATCGGGATAGTAAGGAACAGGTGGATATTCATGATTGTGAATCATTGAAGTTACAGATTGAAACGGATGATCGCACACACGCGCAGCTGTGGATCGCATATGATGGAGTGCAAATGTCTTTGGATGTAAGCGTAAAACTGGGCTTTGACAGCGAGCTTACCGTGCTGTTTTGGAACCGCATGAGCGAGGCCTTGAATATGACGCTGCACATGGAGGGGAAGGCGGGCAGTCATGTGCATATGGGGATTGGAGATCTTCAAGCGGGTGCATCTGATTACCGCATTCAAGCAGATATGAGAGAGGATCACAGCGATATGGAACTGACAAGCGTATGCATTGCGGCTCATAAGCATTGGCACATCGATTGGAACCAGTATCATTCTCACACAACGGGAATCATGCATCATTTTGCGGTGGTAGAGGAAAATGGGGACTATCTGATGGAGGCAAGCGGCCGCATCGTTCAGGGGGCCTATGAAGCGCAGAGCCATCAAAGCAGCCGCGTGTTGACCATGTCGCAAAAGCAGCGCAGTGAAGTATTGCCAATTCTCTATATCGATGAAAACAATGTCAAGGCATCTCATGCGACGACACTGGGACAGCCGGATGAGACACAGCTTTATTATTTGCAATCCCGGGGTCTTTCCCGCAATGCAGCATTGGGACTTTTAAGAATGGGGTACCTGATGCCGATCGTCCATGTGGTGGATGATGAAACGTGGCAGGGGCAGCTGCAGCAGGAAATGGAAGAAAAGGTGATCCGACATGATTGATATCAAGCAGGTGAGAAATGATTTTCCGATGCTTCACGGCAAACAGATGCAAGGCTGCGATCTGATCTATTTCGATAATGCCGCAACGACCTTTAAGCCAAATGCGGTGCGCGATGCGATTGACTATTATTATACGGATATGACCTGTAATGCCCATCGTGGTGATTATGATCTGTCATATCGGGTAGATAGCGCCTATGAAGGAGCGCGAACCAAAATCGCCCGTTTTCTGCATGCGCAATCCAAGGAAATTGTCTTTACCAGTGGGGCAAGTGAGAGTTTGAATCTTGTCGCATGGGGATATAGAAGAAAGTTTGTTCGTGAGGGAGACATCGTATTAACCAGTGAGAGTGAGCATGCCTCCTGTGTCCTTCCGTGGATGCATGTGTGTCAGGAGAACGGTGCGATCCTTTCCTTTATGAAGCTGGATGCGCATGGTCGTATCGATGTGGAAGCGCTGAAGCAAATGATGAGTGAGAAAGTAAAGGTGATCGCTTTGGCGATGATCACCAATGTGCTTGGTCATGAAGCGCCGATCAAAGAGATCTGTGCATTGGCGCATGCGTATGGTGCGATCGTTGTGGTGGATGGGGCGCAGAGTGTTCCTCATATGCCGATCAATGTGACAGAGTTGGATTGTGATTTTTTGGCTTTCAGTGGGCATAAGATGTGCGGTCCTACCGGAATCGGCGTCCTATATGGCAAATATGCGCTATTGGATGCGATGGAGCCGCTTACCTTTGGCGGCGGTTCAAATGCCCGCTATGACATGTGCGGCAATATCCTATTAAAGAATCCACCCTTTAAATTTGAAAGCGGAACGCCCAATATTGAGGGTGTTTTGGGACTTGGTGCGGCAGTGGATTATTTGGATGCGATCGGGATGGAGCAGATTCATGCATATGAATTGGAGCTGCATCGCTATATCATAGAAGCCCTGTTAAAGATGGATAACATCATCGTTTACAATGCGGATGCACAAAGTGCAATCATCACTTTTAATGTGAAAGGCGTCTTTGCACAAGATGGTGCGACCTATTTCAATGCGCATGGCATTGCGGTGCGCAGCGGCCTGCATTGTGCAAAACTGTTGCTGGATTTTTTAGATACGAGTGCGACGATTCGAGCATCGTTATATTTCTATAATACCAAAGAGGAGGCAGATCGCTTTTTGGATGTTTGTGCCAAGGCGAATATGCAAAGCTGTCTCGATGTTTATTTCTAAAGGAGGCAATGTTATGTCTGATCTGTTACAGGATCCGATGGTGCTTCGCTCCATCATCATGGATCATTATGAATACCCCCGCAATCATGAGCTGAGCGATGATCCGACTTATATGCAGAGGCATATGGCATCGGAATCATGTATCGATGATATCATCGTACAGGCAAAGGTGAGTGAGAAAGGGATAGAGGATATTCGCTTTGATGGAGTCGCTTGTACCATCTCTACCGCTTCCACTTCGATTATGAGTGAGCTGTTAAAGGGGAAAAGTAAGGAAGAAGCTCAACGCATCATCGATCAATATTTTGCGATGATCGACGGGTCAAAGTATGATGAGGCACTGCTAGAGGAAGCGGTGGCATTTCATACCGTCGGCAAACAAGCCAATCGCATCAAATGTGCGACCATCGGTTGGAATGCCATGAAGGAAATCCTTGCGGAAAGTGAGGAAACAAAATGAGTGAGTCAAATATCCCTAAGCAGGAGGAATACAAATACGGTTTTCATGATGAGGATGTTTCTGTATATAAGACAAAAAAAGGTTTGACAAAAGAAACGGTGAAAGAGATTTCCGCGATCAAAAAGGAACCGCAATGGATGCTGGATTATCGTCTCAAA
>CANPNQ010000241.1 GCA_947575425.1 uncultured Erysipelotrichaceae bacterium | reverse complement strand
CATAGATCTTCTCCTATCTAAAGATGGGCTCTATTTGACGCTTACATTTTTACTACGAATTTACTACTTTTGAAAGTGAAAATAGAAGAAATTATAACAAGATATGTAAATATCTTCTAAAAATAAAAATGTTATAAACACTTATAAATAAAGCTTATAACGACATCTAAGAACTTACAAAAAGTTACTTAAAAAATACCATACTTTTATTATAAAAAAGGCTGAAATGCAGTTTGATTATCTTCCGCATGACAGCCTTATATACAGGTTAATGGAATTGAGGATGACAGATGATTTTATCTGTCGTCTTTTGATAGCAGATCATATGCTATTCCTCCAGTGTCTCCGCATTCATTTTTTCCCGATAATACTGGCGGCGATCTTGCGGCTTTAAGCCTTTTTTACGCAGGCGAATGGTATCGGGTGTGATCTCTACCAGCTCATCATCATTGATCCACTCCAATGCTTCCTCTAAGGACATCTCTCTTGGCGGGGTCAAACGCATTGCCTCATCGTTGCCGCTGGAGCGAATGGCAGTCAGCTTCTTGTTTTTGAGCGGATTGACATCTAGGTCAATGTTTCTGGCGGACTCACCGATGATCATTCCTTCATATACCTCTGTCTGCGCCTTGATGAACAGGGTGCCACGTTCCTGTAAATTCCAAAGCGCATAGGTCATTGCCTTTCCCGTCTCCGTAGAGATCATGGCTCCGTTGGCACGCTGGGCAATCTCTCCCTTATAAGGCGTATAGCCCTTGATCCGTCTGACCAAAGTACCCTCACCTCTGGTATCGTTGATGAATTCGCTGCGATATCCCAATAAACCGCGCGTCGGCGCTTCATAGATGATTCGGCAATAACCGCCTTCCTCCACCATATCGATCATCACTCCTTTGCGCAGATTCAGTTGATTGATGATCGCTCCGCTATACTCAGAAGGTGCGATCGCAACGACTTCCTCTACCGGCTCCACCGTTTTTCCGTTTTCATCCTTGTGCAAAATGACCTCTGGTTTTGATACCGCTACCTCATAGCCTTCCCGGCGCATTTCCTCTAACAATACAGAGATGTGCAATTCTCCGCGACCGCTCACCTTAAAACTGTCGGCACTCTCCATCGCTTCTACCTTTAAACCGACATTAACCTCCAATTCCTTCTCTAGGCGTTCCTTGATATTGCGTGAAGTCACAAACTTACCGCTTTGTCCGGCAAAAGGCGATTTGTTTACCATGAAATTCATGCTTAGCGTCGGTTCCTCAATCGGGATGCTGGACATCGGCAGCGCAGTGTCTTTCCAACATAAGGTCTCTCCGATGGAGATATCACTGATCCCTGCCACAACGACGATATCACCGCTGTGAGCTTCCTGAACCGACACTCTGGACAAGCCGCGATACACGAAGATCTGCGAGGTCTGCTTGATACGCTGATTCCCCTGATCATCGCATACCAGCACCTGCATCTGAGGCTTTAATGCCCCCTGATACAGACGTCCAATCCCCAAACGTCCGATATAATCATCATAAGCAAGGGCACTCACCTGCATCTGTAGCGGTTGATCATCATTATCGGGATAAACAGCGCAATGCTTCAGAATGGTTTTAAACAGCGGTTCAATAGAATCACTGGGAGTGTCCATATCATACTGCACGATCCCTTCACGGGCAATGCCATACAGGATCGGAAAATCCAACTGCTCGTCATTTGCGTTTAGATCCAAGAACAGCTCGTATACCTCATCCACGACCTCCTGTGCCCGCTGATCCTTTTTATCGATTTTATTGATCAATAGGATCGGACGCAGACCCAATTCCAATGCCTTGCTTAAGACAAAGCGCGTCTGCGGCATGACCCCTTCACTGGAATCCACAAGCAGGATGACTGTATCCACAGTGCGGATAATACGCTCTACCTCACTAGAAAAATCCGCATGCCCGGGAGTATCTACAATATTGATCTTTACTCCATCATGGATGACGCTGCAATTCTTGGAATAGATCGTAATGCCGCGCTCTTTTTCCTGATCATTGGAATCCATGATACAGTCAACGACCTTTTCATTGGATCGAAATACGTCGCTTTGGCGTAAAAAGGCATCGACCAAGGTAGACTTTCCTGCATCTACGTGGGCAATCACCGCAATATTGATCATTTTTTCTTTGTTCATGTTCATTCCTACTTTCAAATTTCATCCTATATGATATACCGAAATGTCAAAATATACAAATAATTTTCATGCTTTACGCATGTTTTTTCCATCTGCTTCATTATACTAGAAGGAAACAGGGTGAAAAAATGAGAAAACACAGAAATAGAATAGGTCTTTGTGCGTGCTGTATGCTTCTTTCCGTATTACAAGGGTGTAACAGCAGCGGAGAATTGAAGATCAATGAACAAAGCATGCATCATGAATATGGAGAGGCGACACATGAACAGCGTTATGAACAGGATGCGCTATGGAATATCACTTATCCAGTGACTCAAATGCCGGCGATTGATGATCATATCCAAACCATACTCATAAAGCATAAGGAGGAGTTTGCGCAGGATTTGCACAATAACAATACAGGGGAAAAAGCTGAACTGAATATTGATTATCAGTCCTATGTGAAGGAGGATCGCTATATCTCGATTAAACTGGATATCTTTACGAGTATTCAAGGGATTCATGAGGAAATAGAAACGATCGTATATGATCAGGAGAACGAGGTCTTTGTCCATATACAAGATCTGATGAAAGAGGATGGCTTGGAATATCTGAGCACACTGGTGAGAGATGATTTTGCGGCGAATTATCCCGAGGAATGCGAAACACAGAATTTCATGGTGTTTACAGCTCCAAGCGTGCATAATTTTGAACACTTTGTATTACGCAA
>CANPNQ010000240.1 GCA_947575425.1 uncultured Erysipelotrichaceae bacterium | reverse complement strand
TGATATAAAAAAAGACTTCTGTGGAATTGAGAGACTGCACAAAAAAAGCGACAGCCCTCGCCATCGCCTTGTTCATCATCAAACTGCTTATTTCGCAGGAACGACTACACCAGAGAAGGTATCGTCAATGAATTTTTGGATATCATCACCCTTTAAGATTTCAACCAAAGCCAATACTGCTTCATTGTCCCTGTTTTCTTCCTTAACCACAATGACATTCGCATACGTCTGTGCCGCCTCATCATCTTTTTCCTCGGCGCAGATCAGCTTATCGGTAATATTCGCATCCAAGGCATAGTTACCATTGACAACCGCAAATTTCACATCCTTCAGTTTTGTGGGAATCTGAGCAGCTTCTAATTCATACAGTTCAATATCCTTCGCCTTTGATTCAATATCCTTCACCGTCGCATTGACACCAACGCCCTCTTTCAGCGTAATGATGCCATATTTCTCAAGCAGCAGCAAGGCTCTTGCCTCATTGGTAGCATCGTTTGGTACAGCAATCTTATCGCCATCCTCTAAATCATCCGCGGAGATAGCTGTTTTCCCTGCCGGATCATCCGCATAAATTCCCAATGGTTCAAAGTGAATGGCACCAACACTGATCAAATAACCGTCTTTTCCGCTTTCATAACCGGCGTCGGCGTTATAGCCATCCAGATATGGCTGATGCTGGAAGTAATTCGCATCCAAGGAATTGTCGCTAGTGGAAGGATCCAATGCTTTCCAATCGGTAAATTCCACGATTTCCAGTTCATACCCCTTTTCCTTCATGTACTTTTCGGCTTCCTTCAAAATCACCGCATGAGGAGAGCTAGTCGCACCGATCTTTAATTTCTTGGTTTCGCTCTCCTTATCGGAAGAGCCGCCGCAACCTGTTAATCCTACACACAAAAGAAGTGCAAATGCTGTCGCAAATATCTTTTTCATCTCTTTTTCCTCCTATCGCTTTCGCATGTTTGCTTTTCTTATTTCTCGTCGCAGATGATGTTTTTCAGAGTCTACCACCGCTGCGTTTTTCTTATCATTCGTTTTTGTTATGCTTTTGCTTTCTGATCGTCCTCTTGACTGCATTTTTTGGATGATGCAGAATATGCTAGTGCGTTGTTTTCTTTACGATCGCATCACCGATCGTCTGGATCATGGTAATCATGATCAGAATGATTGCCACCACCGCATAGGTCACATCGCTCATCCCTCGCTGATAGCCATAGCGGATTGCCATATCGCCTAACCCCCCCGCACCGATCGCTCCAGCGATTGCAGTTAAACCGACGAGAGAGATCAAAGTAATTGTCACCGCCCGGGTAATCCCCGGAATGCTCTCTCTAAGATAAACACGGGTGATGATCTGCGTCGGGGATAACCCCATCGCCTGACTTGCCTCAATCACTCCCGGATCAACCTCTGATAAAGCACTCTCAATCTGACGGGAGAAGAAGGGAATCGTACCTACAATGAGAGAAGGCAGCGCTCCTGCCACACCGATGGAGGTTCCCATCAATAATCTTGTCAAGCCGACCAGCAGTGTCATCAAGATGATAAAGGGAATCGAACGAAACAGGTTGATAATCTTATCCAAAACAAAGAATACCACTCGATTCTCCATGATTCCATCCTTCCGTGTTACTACTAGAATCACGCCAAACACCAAGCCGAACACAAAGGAGACTGCCCCCGGGATCAGCAGCATTTCCAGCGTCTGTATACATCCCTTGGGAAACTCCTCTGCAAATTCAATGACATTGGGAATCAATTCATGTATCATGACTTCATCACCTCCACTGCGACACCGTTATTTTGAAAATAAGTGATCGCTTGTTCTATATCTGCCTTAGAACCGCTCAATATCACAACCAGATCGCCCAGTGGTGCATCATGAATCACCTCTACATTCCCATAGATGATGCTTGTCTCCACATGCAGCTCCCTGCTAACGTGCGACAACAGCGCTTCTTTGGTATTGCTTGTGCCATATTTCAGATGGACCAGCATTTGTCCATTCTTGATCCTTGTGATCGGGGAATCCTTTTCAATCATTTCATAGATCTTCGATAATGAGGATGTGGTATGGATAAAATTCTTTGTGACCTGTGCCTTGGGATGGGCAAAGATATCTACCACATTGCCCTCCTCTTGGATCGCGCCATCTTCCATCACTGCGACCCGATCGCAGATCTCTTTGATCACTGCCATCTCATGGGTAATCAATACGATGGTTATTCCAAGGCGCTGATTCACCTCTTTTAACAGCTTTAGGATGGAGCCGGTGGTCTGCGGATCCAAGGCGCTGGTCGCCTCATCACAAAGCAATACCTTGGGATCATTCGCCAATGCCCGAGCAATCGCCACACGCTGCTTTTGTCCGCCGGATAATTCAGATGGATAGGCATCCCGCTTATCACTCAGATCTACCAGCTGTAACAGCTCGCTCACCTTCGCTTCCACCTCTTGCTTATTTAGTCCGCTGTCCTTCAGCGGAAATGCCACATTCGCAAACACGGTACGGGAACGCATCAGATTAAAATGCTGGAAGATCATACCGATCTTTTTGCGCATAGCACGCAATTCCTTGTCATTCAAGGCTCCCATGTTTTTGCCATCCACATAAATCTCACCACTGGTTGGCCGCTCCAGTAAATTGATACAGCGAATCAACGTAGACTTTCCGGCACCGCTGAAGCCGATTACCCCAAAGATCTCTTTTGCCTCAATATGCAGACTGACATCCTTCACCGCATGTACATTCAGTTTTTTTGTTTCAAAGGTTTTTGATACATGCCGCAGTTCAATCATCTTCCACACCTCTTTTCCATTCTACCATTTGCTTGGCTTTCCACTTTCTGAAACATCTCATGAATCCTCCTACAAAAAAAGCCTTCCTCCCTAAGG
>CANPNQ010000239.1 GCA_947575425.1 uncultured Erysipelotrichaceae bacterium | reverse complement strand
TCTGAATGAAATCTCTGACATTGACTTCTTCCTTCCAAAGTCTGCCATTGAAGCCATTCCATGCATTCTGTGTCATTTCTTACCTCCTGATTATTTCCTTTCGTTTTTTATACGTTCGAAACTTTAGTGTACCATACATTTCATCGTTCATACAAGTGACAGTATATGGGTATGAAAAAAGCCGCACTGCCGGACAATGTAGCCCAGACGGTCGGCTTGTGATCATTATACTCCCTGTGGTTCATCCACCTATGATCGTGCGATCATATTCCGTCAGTCATATAACTGACAATACTTTACCATTGATGAGGGAAATCGTCAAGCAAAAAGTAATTTTTTCTATTGGAATTGATTTCCTGCATTTATTTCAATTCGATCTGATCCATCAGATCCTCACTGATGGCCAACGTATAGCTGCCTTGTGGATAGAGCTTGGCATCGGGAATTTCCGTAGTTTCATCAAAGACCCAGATCGCACTCGCATGGATGCCTTGCGCTTCCAGCTTTTGAAGCAATGCGCTGCCTTCTTCATAACTCATCGTAAACAATGTGGTTGATAAAATATCCGCCAATCCCGAATCTTCACATACGATCGTGAGCGAGCGCATATAGCGGGCAGGCATCAGCGTATTTGGGTCAATGATATGATGATACATCACTCCCTCATATTCATAGGCGCGCTGATAATCACCGCTTGTCACAAAGGAACTATCCTGATCAATATATACGGTTGCCAGTGATGAGGTCTCCAGATGAGAGGGAAGCTGGATGCCGACACTCCATTTGGAATTGTCCTTTTCCGGTTTGTCGCCGATGATGCGTACATTGCCTCCCGCATTTAAGATGGCATGTGCTAAGCCTGCCTCCTGCAGTTTTTGGGCGCATTTCTCTGCGGCATAGCCTTTGGCGGCACTGCCCAGATCCAGTGATGTCAAAGGATCATGGATATAGACGGTTTGTGCGGCTTCATCAATCTCTACCTTATCCCAACCGGTATGCATCTTTGCCTCATTCAATTCGTCTATGGAGGGAATGGCGATTTCACCTTTTTCCGTGGCATTTTCTCGATACTTGTGCCACACCTCCAACACTGCACCAAAGCTGACATCATAGCGCCCTTCACTTAACTGGCTGTATTCCTTTGTCTTTATCAATAATTCAATCAATTCCGGATCTACCTTGACAGCCTGTTTTCCGGCATTGTCGTTGATCGTTTTTACATTGTTCATCCCTTCATATTCATGATAGCGATCAAACATCGCATTATAATATTGAAAGGTTTCCTTCGTCAAGGATAAATATTTCTCATATTCCTCCTCGCTTTGCGTATAAGCAACCAGCTGAATGAAGGTGTCAAAGCCCGCATCCAATATCTGATCACTGTGCTTCTCTAAACTCACATCTTTACTACATCCGCTGATCACAAGCACCATACCAAGCAACAGCCATAGTTTTTTCATAATATATCACCGACGCTATTATAGCACAGAAGGGAAGCGCTTGCCATATCACTGCGATAAGGATTCCCTTTTTCAACTAGGGAAGATCTTATCATATCAAGTAAAAATGAAAGACATTGGTGATCCATCCCGTCTGCTTCTTATTATTGTTCTATCTTCAACTATAATAGGATGTTATCAAGCATAGGATGTTATCAAGCATAGGATGTTATCAAGCGCAGAGAAAAGTATTTCTTCTAGCACACCCATCCACAGGATGCTCCTTCCATCAACCAATTCTCCCACATGAGGATAAAAAACACCAAAACAGGGAATCATAAGCCAAGGAAAAGCGAAAAAAGCATATAAAAAGTCAAAAATCACTTTGTATCATAAATAGAAAATGTTATAATTAAAACAGTGTCTGTTGTCTTATTTGACACCGAGAGAGAAAGGAAAGGTGAAATGTGATGTCGTTGTTAACAGGATCAATGCATCTACATGTGCCGGGCTATAAGGAGCTGAGTGATGACAAGGAGCTGTTAGAGGTAAAAGCAGGTCCGCAGGTATTCATTCCCCTGTACGCAAGCCATTCATTGAAATTCGATGTTTTGGTGAAGGAAGGGGATCTGGTAAAGGTCGGAACTAAAATTGCGGAATGCAATGACCGGATGTATATGCCGATTTATTCCAGTGTATCAGGAACGGTAAAAGGCGTACAGAAGATCATGCATATGAGTTTGAAGCCATTAGATCATGTAGTGATTGAAAATGATGGAAAGATGGAACAGGAGCAATCCTTTGCGCCATTAGATTATCAGAGTGCGACACGAGAAGAACTCATTGCATTCATGAAGGAAGCGGGAATTGTCGGAAAAGGCGGTGCCGGTTTTCCAACCTATGTGAAGTATCAAAGTGCAAAGGATGTCAAAAAGCTGATCATTGATGCGATTGAATGTGAACCGTATATTACTGCGGATCACAAGATGATGGCAACCCGCTTGGATGATATTATCATCGGTATTCTGGCTATGCGCAAAATGGCACAGGCAGAGGAGGTTGTGATCGCAATCAAGAATACGCATACCGATACGCTGGAACAAGTACAAAAGGCAGTTGCGAATATCAGCGGTGTGCGTGTGGAGGCAGTCGCGGATGTATATCCGATCGGCTGGGAGCGTGCATTGGTACGTCAAATCATGAAGAAGGAATATGACAAGCTGCCAATTGAAGTGGGAGCAATCGTCAATAATCTGAATACGTGCTATGCCTTTGCGAAGGCGTTGTTACGTGGGCAGGGTATTATCACTTCGATTTTGACCGTGAGCGGGAATGGCGTAAAGAATCCCATCAATGTACATTGTCCGATCGGTGTACCTGCCAGCGAGCTGATTGAGGCATGCGGCGGTTACAGTGCTGAGGATGTGAAGCTGATCGCTGGCGGTCCGATGATGGGC
>CANPNQ010000238.1 GCA_947575425.1 uncultured Erysipelotrichaceae bacterium | reverse complement strand
GGACCGTATTGCATGTCCGTTTGCATATCTGGAACCGGCAAACCCTTTCCAGACGCAGAAGGTGACCTTTACGGTAAAAGATGGTGAGGCGAAGCCGATCGCAAAAGCAAGAGTGAACTTGAACGGGTCTATCTTATATACGGAGGCAGATGGAACAGTGATTTTCCATTTGCGTGAAGGTGTATATCCAGCCAAGATCAGTAAAAAGGGATATGGCACTATCACGGAAACTGTGGCAGTGACAAATGCGGCTGTTTCCAAAGATGTTGTACTGACCTCAACCTCTGCGCCTGTTGATTCCTCTGCGCCTGACCCTGCTCCTGGGAATGCCGACGAAGAAGCAGAATAATGCCCTACGCGACATTTGATACTTACACAAAGGACTTCTACGGAGACCTGATCCCGGAGGGGTCCTTTTCTAAGTTTGAATACAAAGCGCGCATTGAGCTTGACCGTTTTACCTTCGGACGCTTGAAGGGAATGAAGATCATTCCCGAAGAAGTGCAACAGTGTATCTGTGAAATGGCGGAATATCTTTACAGTGAATCCTTAAAAATGCAGAACAGCGGCATATCAAGTGAATCAACGGATGGATACAGCGTGACCTATCAAAAGGAAAAAGTAAGATCCGCAATCAGTAAAGAGCTTTACCAGATCGCACTGAAACACTTGTCTGATACAGGTCTGTTGTATCGAGGAGTGAGATAATGCTGAACTGCAATGAAACGATCACAATTTACCATAAGAGCTATGATGAAGAAAAGCGTACGGATGTCTACTTGCCGACAGTGGTAAAGGACTGCTCATGGTTTGTTAAAACACAATCAGCAATCAGTGAAAAAGGTATGGTGTACGATGATACCTATATCGTACGCATTCCGCTGGATCATGCACCGGATGAGCTGATCTTCACCAAAGGCGATTATGTGTTGAAAGGCGATGTGTTATTGAAGGAGGCAAAGCCTTCCGATCTTCTAAAACATAAGGAAGGAGTATTTCTTATTACTTCTTACAGTGTGAATGATAAAGGCAGCCCTTATACTAGACACATCAGGATTAGCGGATCATGACGATCAGGACACCATCCGATCAGCTGGTAAATGTGAGAGTGAAGGGCGGTACCGTAAAGGCACGCTTACAGTTTCAGCGGCACTTTGGTGGGGAAAGGACACTGGCTTTCCAACAGGCACAGCGCTATGTTGACAGTGAAGTATTGCGGCGCTGTGATCCGTTGACTCCCCGTCTGAATGGTGATTTGATCCGTTCGGGAATACGAGCCACATGGATCGGCAGCGGCCTTGTTCAATACAATTCTCCATATTCACGCTATCAGTATTACGGCAAGGTCATGATCGGCAGAGCGCCTAAGACGCTCACAAGAATACCGCTTACCTATACCGGCGCACCCAATCGAGGGGCAAAGTGGTTTGAGCGGATGAAGGCAAAGGATAAAAAAGATATTCTGAAAGGGGCAGGTAAAATTGTTGGAGGATAAAAGTATTATCGCAGCTTTGCGTGCTTATTTTTGTAAATGTCCTTTATTGAAAAAAGGACGCATCGGGGTCGATTATCTTGGGGCATTGGCTACGGAGTACAGCATCAATCCGGAAGCATGTACACCGATCGTAAAACAATATACGGACGGAAGCAGCTTGCGTCAGTACCAGTTTTCCTTTATGTCGGTGGAATACTATTCCGCTGATGCAATGGAAAACATAGAGAACAGTGGTTTTTATGAAGCATTTGCGGACTGGATGGAACAGCAGGACACAAAAGGTGATCTTCCGAAGGTTCCCGGTATTCAGTCAATGGAAGTATTATCATCTGCCTATTTATTTGCGGCGGATGAACAAACGGCACGATACCTGATTCAGTGCCGGATCACATATCTAAAAGACTAGGAGGTAAGAAAAGATATGGAAAGATTAGTAAAACGAAATCGCAAAGTTGCGTTTCTCGGCTGTGTGAATGGAGAAAGCGTGACTTATCATCGGATGCGCCATTTCACGGAAATGTCGAAATCAAGCAATCCCAATGAATACAGCCGTAAATATGTAGACGAAGATGGTGAGGTTACGGATATCACCGGATATGCGCCATCCATCAGCTATGCCTTTGATCAATATGAAGGCAATGCAGTACATGATGAACTCATTGCGATCACAGAGGGTGAGGTCGTGGGGACGGACGCAGTACGTACGATCCTGCTTGTGGATTTCACCCGCAAAGGCAAGAAGGAAGGTACCTTCATGGCGATCAAGCGTGATTATGCGGTGATCCCGGACAGTGACGGTGACGATGAGAACACGTACACCTATTCCGGTAGCTTTAAAAGCCAAAGCAGTAAAGAGGATGTGGAAGTCACTTCTAAAGATGATTGGCAGATGACATGCTCGATCTATACAGAGGAAACACCTCCCAGCCTGCCGAATGGTGGGGATGGAAACGAAGATACACAAGGCTCGGAAGAATAACTTCCGGCCTTTTACTTTATTAAAGGAGCAGATAAACGATGCACAAAAATGAGCGTAAAGCGCCTGTATGGCGTATTAACGGACTGGAACTGCCGTTTCACTTTGATTTTGATGATCTTGACAGTATGGAGCGATATGAAAACATTTTTATTGCCATGAAAGAGAAAACGGAGCAGCTTCCAAAAGGAGCATCCAGAGTGGAACAGATCAAAGCATATTGCAATATCATCTTTGATACATTCGATGCCTTATTTGGAAAAGGAACTACGGAACAGCTGTTTCAAGGAAAATACAATATGCGCCTATGTGATGACATGTATGAGAAATTCCTGTACTTTGTAAGTTCAAGCGTCAATACATCGGATCAGCTAAGAATAGCCAAGCTCCAGCGCTATGCCGTAAAAAAACCATCCGATCATCGAAAGCCGTA